>CAMDEL010000224.1 GCA_945896765.1 Singulisphaera sp. GP187 | reverse complement strand
GCTCGACTGCCTGTCGAGCGCGCTCTCCGTCGGCATAGAGACTCGACGGATTCCCCCAATTTTCACGCAATGATTCTTGAATTGCCAAGACGACCTCTTCGGCAGGTCGAGTGGTCGCATTATTGTCCAGATAGATCACAGTTTCACCTCCACTTGGTCTTCACCGCTTCGACCTTCACTTCCATCTGGTCCATCTGGTCCATCAGATCCATCAGTTCCATGCGGTCCATACGGGCTGTGATTGAGATTTGATTTCTGCATCAAAATCTTCTCGTACGAAAGCAAGCGAATGCGGGCGAGAGGAATCGAACCTCCACGGGTTTTACCCCACAAGAACCTGAATCTTGCGCGTCTGCCAATTCCGCCACGCCCGCGACGGTTGAACATTGTAGCACTCTGAGAAATTGATGAATTTTGCGGAATACTGTTGAAAAAATGAAATTATAAAAATAGTCGGCCGACGCCCTGGCCCGTTATTGAATTTGTGTTGACTTTGTGTTCAACATGCGTCGACCGACTTCTTTTCAATCAACCATAAACCTGACTAAACAAGTCGAAATCTGCGAGATCTTGCCTCGGAGGCAAGCACGTGTTCATGATGAACAACGCGAAGCCTCCGAAGCAAAATCTTCGATTTTCTAGCGAATCACTCCCCGCCGCGTGGCGTTCGAGGTGTGATCGCCGCATCTGGATTGAGTGCACGCTTGGCAATGATCCCACTGCGAATCTCCGCCGCGAGATCGGGATTTTCGCGAATGAACTGCTTCGATGCTTCGCGACCTTGTCCCAAACGAACATCGCCATAGCTGAACCAAGATCCGGCCTTGTCGACAACTCCATGATTCACAGCGAGATCGATGAGATCTCCCGAGACGCTGATTCCTTCGTTGAACATAATGTCAAATTCTGCTTCACGGAATGGCGGTGCAATCTTGTTCTTGACCACCTTTGCGCGCACGCGATTTCCGACATTGTTCTCACCATCTTTGATCGCGCCAATACGACGAATATCGATGCGAATGGTCGAATAGAACTTGAGCGCGCGTCCACCCGTCGTTGTTTCGGGACTGCCGAACATCACGCCAATCTTCTCGCGCAACTGATTGATGAAGATCACGATCACTTCGCTTTTGGCAATAGCACCCGTCAACTTTCGCATCGCCTGACTCATCAATCGAGCCTGCAATCCAACGTGACTATCGCCCATTTCTCCTTCGATTTCCGCGCGTGGAATGAGTGCAGCAACCGAATCAATGACGATCACATCGACTGCATTTGATCGCACAAGAAGTTCGCAGATTTCCAAAGCTTGTTCGCCAGTATCGGGTTGTGAAATGAGCATCTCCTCCAAATCAACTCCCAATCGCTTTGCCCACGATGGATCAAGCGCATGCTCAGCATCGATGAATGCAGCGTTGCCGCCATTCTTCTGCGCGTTGGCAATCACCGTCAGCGCGAGTGTGGTCTTTCCAGAAGATTCTGGGCCAAAGATTTCGACGATGCGTCCCTTTGGAAGTCCACGACCGCCCAACGCAAGATCGAGACTCAATGTCCCGGTGCTGATGCCTTGGATGTCTGGGATATTGTCGCCGACGAATCGCATGATCGATCCCTTACCGAACGCCTTCTCGATCTGTCCCACTGCGGCTTCGAGTGCGCGCGTTCGACCAGCAGTTTCTGCTGCGGTTGCTTTCGCAGCAGCTGCCGCCGCGGCTGTTTGCTTTGCACTCGCAGACGGTCCAGTTGCATTCCCATTTGAATTCGCGTTCTTTGTTTCCACGTTCTTTGTTTCCATTGGTGTATTTATATCTGAGCTCCTCCCTTCTGACTTGTCTGATTTTCCATCAGCGGGCTTTGCCGTAGACGTGGCCGTAGACGTGGCCGTGGCTGCCGTGGCGGTAGCCGGCGTAGTTGTCACAGTCCTTGCCTGAGTCGTCGCCGATGCGGCGAGCGAAACAGTTGCTGGGTTAGAGGTGCTGACGGGGGACTTTGTTGCGATGCTTCCGTTTGAAATCATTTTGGATTCCTTTCCGCCTCTTTCACTTATCCACGCTGGATAAGCACTGATTGAGGCATCCTTGCTTCGTTTGGTGTTTGTACGGTATAGATAGTATCGGTTGCTGTCAAGGTTTGTTCGGATTTTTTTAGGGTCTATTTATGCGATACCGTTCAACCAACACAATAACCACCCGCAGGCAAGCAAATCAATTCACTCCCTTTTTTCTTGTCCAAAAAGTCCGATAATAACTCGAAATCTCACCCTATTCCCCCTGTACGCTTTCAACCTTGAAAAAATATTCGTCTCCGTGAATCAAGCATTCCAAAATCGAAAGCCAGAACACTATGAATGATGCGAACGAACTCCCGCGCACCTGCGACCGATGCAAATCTTCCGAATTATTTACAACTCAAGCCAGCAGCGGTGGTGGCTATGCGCCAAATTACTTGCCGCAACTTGGCACGAAATGGTTTGCCACGCCAAACTTCGATGTCGTCGTTTGCGCAAAGTGTGGACTGACACAATTCTTCACCCCCACAGAAAATCGCGAAAAACTTTCCACGAGCAGCAAGTGGCGAAAACTTTGAATCCGTAATTCGAATAAAACTTCGAATCAATAATTTGGCGTTGGCGCTTTGAACTGAGACATATCAACTGAGCGAAACCAATCGATCGTTCGCTTCAATCCAACTTCCAGCGGAACCTTCGGCTCCCACTTCAGCACGCTTCGCGCAAGAGAAATATCCGGGCAACGCTGCTTGGGATCATCCTGCGGAAGTGGACGCGCAACTTCAATCTTCGCAGCGCCTCCCACCAACCGCACAACATGCTCGGCCAATTCGCGAATTGTAAATTCCACGGGATTACCAATATTCACTGGCCCTGTGAAATCATCTGAAGTATTCATGGCGCTCACCAGTCCGTCAATCAAATCGTCGACATAACAGAATGATCGACTCTGCTTGCCATCGCCATAAATTGTCAATGGCTCTCCCGCGACTGCTTGCCGAAT
>CAMDEL010000223.1 GCA_945896765.1 Singulisphaera sp. GP187 | reverse complement strand
GCAGTCGCACCTGCAGCCTTTAACGCACCAGGATCTGCAGCGAGCAACATAATGTCGCGCATCGATGACCACTGCTGATCCTTCTGATCTCCTGGAGATGGAACAATTCGCAGTTCTCGCAAAAGAAAATCTGGACGCATCACGGTGCGCGCTCCACGGATCGAGTCCATCGCCTTCGCAGTGCGCAAGAGATCGGATTGCATTTGCTGCATCACGGGTTCGACTTCGGACCGTTGCAGCAACGCCTCGGAAATCAGACCAGTCTTGATGAATCCATCCATACGCGCGGCCAAACTTGGATCCGCTTTCACGAGGGCATCGGCGATGGGCTTGCGCACAATTGCTGCTTTGACATAAATCACATCTGCATCTGCATACGCCTCTGGCCGAAACAACATGTCCAGAAATGTGAACTCGGGTGTTTGTCCATTGATCTTGCGCGGTCCACTGACAAATCCCATCTCTCCATGAGCAAATGAGCCAAAACTCTTCAGACGTCCTTCAGTCTGCACCGCTACAGAATGGAAGGGAGAGAGATCGACCTGCTCTTGAAAACTTTGGGCGTTTGCATCCATTATGCAGAATGTCGTCAAGGCAAGAAACATTGCGATCAATCTTGACATCATGTGTGTGTTCGAATTCATGTTCATGGTGTGACGACCTCATTGGAATGTCCAATTCGAATTTCGGCGGCAAGACGAGCGCGTTCACTTCTGCGTCGAATAAGAATAGGCTTCACATAGAAAGCGTAGATCATTCCCAGCACTGCGATGATGCAACCTGCCAATTGAATCCATACGCCTTCGCGGTTTCCAACGCCAAGAACGGTGTAATTCAATCCGCGCGATCCACGATCATTCTGAGAAGAAGGTGCCTCTGGTGGATCCCACTGCGCTTGGAAATACCAAAGACCATTGTGCTCAATCGGGGAATTGACGCTGACTTGCGTTGGGGCTCCCCACTGATCGCTGTCACGAAAGCGCAGGATGCTGGTGTAATCACGAATCGTTCCCGCTTGACCGGTATAGCCGCCTTCATGACTTGTCAGGACAAACTCTTCCAGTGCGACTTCCGTGTCGAGCGGCAATCTCTGCCGAGAGAAGAGTAATTCCATTTCGCGCCCATCGGCGAGTTTGACTTGCATCGGATGAAATGGATGCCGTCGCAGTGCGAATCGAAAGTCATCGAATGCATACATAGAAAATTCCATCCAGCGCGATTCGCCGCCTGGAATGCTCAAGAGAATCTGAGCAAACATCTCACGCGCATCTCGAATTTGCTGCTCAAGTGGAACAATCATTGGCCGCGTATCGATGACGGAACGCGGCTGATACGACGAGACTTCGATTGTTAATCCTGCAGGCAAAGTCATTGGTTGATCGACTGTGACCGGCTGAGACTTGCCAGCACTTTCTCCAAATGATGCGACCAAGCGAAGTTGATCGGGACTTGGCCCCGCAGCGAGTGTCAACAACGCGCGCCCTCCGCCAGGTCGATACTCAAACTGCACAGCGGGATCAGGTGCGATTGGCCCCGCGTGCGCTCCACCGTTCGCTGGCACATCTCTGGTCAAGGTGGCATCATCGAAAACCCATCGTCGAATCGTTGAAGCCGGCGTTTTGATATCAACAATCAAGACACTTGCCTTGCGATCCGCAACTGGTAGATCATCTTGGGCGGCGAGAACTCGAAAGCCATAACCAAGTTGAGGATCACCGATCGGAATGAACGGTTTCTCCGCATCGTTTTTTGCATCTTCCTGAGGAATCCTCACAGCTTCGACAATATCAATTCCTGCTGCGGGTATCACGATTTTCACTTCAGCGCGGCGCAACAACTTTTCAAATTCTGCTTCACTTGACACCGCAACCATGCGAATCAATCCTTCGTCGCCAGTTGAACGCTCTGGATCAAGTGCGATCAGTTGATAACTCGCCTTCGCTCCTTCTGCGCTCTTGACATTGATCGTCGCACTTGGATTGAAAGGTGCATTCGATCCTCCACCAACCAAACGCGATTTTGTCTGCGCATATCGGAGGTATCCGTTGGCAGTGAATATGACATCTGGGCAAGGATCATTGGGCGCAGTCGCAGGAATTGACACCGAGAGCGGATCGATTGGCACAAGTGGCGTTCCTCCAACTTCGAAGACTTCGCTGCGAGAACTGATTCGATCGTTGTAAAGCGGAAGGCCATGAATTGGACGCATCACCCATTGCGTTGCGCCAAGTGGCCGCACATAGAGCGCCCAAGACTTCGCAAGATCATTGCGAAGATAAAAATATCCTTGGCTTTCATAGTCAAGCGTCGCCGTCAATCTTGGCTCCAAGATCGGCGTGCCAGTTTCCTTTACGGCACGCTTCATTGGCTGACCAGGATCGTTGGTGAACATCAAGTCTTCGGTGTATTCAGGATGATTCGCGATCAACTGTCGAATGAATCGTTTCGATGGATCTGTCACGATCAAATTGACGCTGTATGCAGTTGCACCTTCGTCTTTGCCCGATCGCAAAGTCCACGCAGGATCTATCTCTCCCACTTCAACTGTCATTCGATTCGCGCCAGAACCTATGAACGCGCTAGATCCTGGCGCCGCAAGCAATTCGACGGGTGCTTCGACCCCATCCAACTTGAGAACAATCTTTCGACGAGCGACAGGTGCATCCCCTTCAACCTTTGCATGGAAATAAATGAAACTACCGACGATGAGCACGATTATTCCTGTGTGAATCGTCCAAACGCCGAGATTGATCACGCGCAGCGGAATTCGCCGCAGGGTGGTGACGATCAGAGTCAGCGCGATCAGCCCGATCATCAGATCGAAGGGCCACCAATGAAACCATTCAAACTCGGTCATTTCAAATGGACGCCACTGGCGCATTTGAGCATGCGTCCACGCATCCGGATGAAAAATGTTTGGATGCACTGGATACAAGATTCCAGCGCTCCCGATTGACATATAAATAAAGAGCAGCACGAGCAGAACAATGCCAAATCTGACAGAACTGAACAGGTCGAAAATGGCGCGTCCAAACTTCATTGAGACTTG
>CAMDEL010000222.1 GCA_945896765.1 Singulisphaera sp. GP187 | reverse complement strand
AACGCTGACTGACGATGATCCTTTGGATGCGTAATTCTTTCTTGCGCAGTCACATCATTGACAGAACAATTCCAAATTGCAACTGCCCCTGCATCCACGCCAATGTCGGAGTCATGACCTCCGCCCACAGCGATCACTCCTGTTTCACTCGCAGCAACAGCAGCGCCGAGACCAAGCGGCAACATTCGCTGCGGGGCATCGAGGCGCGTGCGATGTTGCCACTGCACATCATTATTCGCACTTGCGTTCAAGCCGAATCCTATTCCTGTCATTGCCGCGACCCCTGCGACCCCAAGAATACAAAGCAATTTCGAGGCAAATCGTAGATGATTCCTTCCGCTTTTCATGCTCGACTCCTTTCGAGCGTGGACAATAAACACTCGCCGAGTGATCTCGAGAAATCACTCCCTTTTTTCTGGCGCCTTTACATTCTTGCGCCTTTTCAATTTGGGGTACAACCACACGCATGCAGCAGGAGATCTATAAGTATTCCCACGGCGACCTTCCATGCGAGGGTTTGATCGTCCGCAAGCCGAATCTCATCCTGCCTGCGCCAGTCGTGGTCATCTGTCATCACTGGAATGGTCGTGACGCATTGATGGATAGCCATGCAGAGCGCATTGCGCAGTTGGGTTATATCTCGCTCGCTGCGGATATCTATGGCCAACATCAGACGTCGACCGATCGCGAGCGATGCGCCGCATTGATGAATCCATTCGTTGAAGATCGCGTGCTGCTGCGCGAGCGTTTGCGAGCGACGATCGCTGCGGCGCAGCGCATTCCAGGAGCTGATGGCAAGCGCATCGTGGTCATCGGATTTTGTTTCGGCGGACTCTGCGCACTTGATACCGCGCGTGCATGTTTGCCTGGCGTGGTCGGTGTGGCTTCTTTTCACGGACTCTTGAATCCGCCAAATATCGGAAACCAAATTTCGATCACTGCGAAAGTTCTTGTCTTGCACGGCTATGAAGATCCAATGGCAAATCCAGATTCATTGACTGCCTTCAAGAACGAGATGACTGCTGCCAACGCGCAATGGGAAGTTGATGCGTATGGAAACACTGTTCACGCATTTACAAATCCAAACGCTCAGGATCGCGCAGCAGGAATGGCATTCGATGCGACGATCTCCAACCGTGCATTCTCACGTTTAGAATCCTTCTTGAGCGAATGCTTCGCAAAGTGAATTGCAAATTGATCTCTATTGATCGCTCTCCCTCTCGCGGTTACGATTCTCAAGTGCGAACAACTTCAGAGACAGTTAGAATTTGAATTTTCGCTGATTTTTAAGCATCTTTGCAGCCTAGAATCCAATCGAAAGGACACAATCCAATGTCACGAATAAAATCCAGGCCGCGCGCCTTTACTTTGGTCGAACTCCTCGTGGTGATAGGAATCATCGCGATTCTGATTGGGCTTCTTTTGCCTGCGCTTGCAAATGTACGGGCCAGTGCTCGCACCGCAACGGATTCCACGCAAGCTTCACAGATTCTCAAGGCGATGATCATTATGGCGCAGGAAGATTCGCAGCAAAGATTGCCTACTCCCGGCAGAATCAATCGATTGGCGACCATGTCTGCCGGTACAGCAGCAGAAATCCAAGGAATGGGAGATGAAAACCCACTTCAAAATACGACAGCAAATCTCTATTCAGCATGCGTTGCAAAAGAAGCATTTGGTACAGAGTCCCTCGTCGGTCCAACCGAATATTCAGGATCAAATGTTGTCGTGATGGGCAAGGCGAGTTCGATTGGATTGCCCGACGATACTGAATATGACTTCACGCAGTACAACCCATCCGCAGACAAGTATTGGGATCCCAAGTTTTATTGCAACTTGAATGGCAATACGCCACCCGCAGGACAGACTGCCGTTTGCTATTCGTCTTATGCACACCAGCCACTCTTCGGCCAACGGAAGGCACTCAGTTGGAGAGCGGTCGGAGACAGCACGCGACCTCTCTTGGGAACTCGCGGTCCGCGTCACGCCAACGATGGTCCTGCGTCTGCAGAAACGGATCCAAGCAGTTATGCAAATAGTCCAACGCTCTTGCTGCACGGTTCAAAAAAGGAATGGTCTGGAAATATTGTGTTTGGTGATGGTCACTTTGAATTTCTCACCACGATGTTTCCAACGCAGACGCAATTTGATTGCGGAGGATCTGAAGCAAAGAGCAAGGACAACATTTTTGCGATGGACTTCTTGTGCAATGGGGCAACCGGTGCGGCAGGTGCCGCAAAACAAGCAGATGCGATCATCGCATTTACGATCAAGTCTCCAACATCGCTCAATGACGGCGAAGTTGCATACGACCAAGAAATTGTTCCCTGATCATTTGCTGCTCTGACATCACGATCCGCGTTTGCCTCTGCGACCTTGCTTGAATCCCTTCTTGTGACCACGCTCGGTACGCGGTGCGCCGCGACCGCCGACAAATCCTTTGTCGCGCTTGCCTCGCACTTCGCTTTCTTCGCTCTTGATGCTGCTCGCCTTGCGAAGTGATTTCACCAATCGCAATTCCATCTGCCGAGTTGCAAGATTGATTTCTGCAATTTGCACTTCGACTGGATCGCCCACGCCAAGACTTGCTCCACTGCGCGGGGAAGTCATTCGGCCCGTCGTTTCGCTTCGTGCCCATTTCTCTCCGCCGCCGCCAATTTCGCGCAGACGAATCATTCCATCTGCAAGGAATCGATCAAGCATCACGAAGACTCCGCCGCCGCCAGGCGAAACTCCAGTGACAACACCAGTGAGTGTCTTGGTGAGAAAATGATCCTGCAAGAATTGCAGAACAAGGAAAGTTCGCAGTTCGCGCTCGGCGCGTTCCGCATTCACTTCGGTCTCGCTGCAATGCGAACCGCATTCGACCAACGAGTCTGCATTTTCCACGCGCGGATCCGTTCGCAGTTGATCGAGCAACGCACGCCGTTGCTTTCCGCCCGGGGGCTTGCGTCCGTTGTCAGTCAATTCAGTCCACGCTTCCAACATTCGGTGCGTGACAAGATCTGGATAACGCCGAATCGGACTGGTGAAATGCAAATAATGTTCGCTCGCAAGTGCGAAGTGTCCGAT
>CAMDEL010000221.1 GCA_945896765.1 Singulisphaera sp. GP187 | reverse complement strand
CGGTGCGCGAAGAAATCGTGAAGTGGTGGGGCGCATCGATTCTCGACCCACAAGGAAACATTGATCGCAGTCGAGTTGCAACAAAGATTTTTCCTGCTGTCAGCGCATCTGACACTGATCGCGCGGTGGCAGATCAAGAGCGCAAGCGTCTCGAAGCTCTTGTTCATCCTTGGATTCACACTCAACGACGCGCGCTGTTTGCGCAAGCACCAGCGACGGCAAAGGCTTTGGTCATTGACGCGCCGCTCTTGCTCGAATCCAATATGCAAGGCGAGTGCGACGCTCTCATAATGGTTGACGCTCCTTTTTCGGTTCGTTTTGAGCGGGTTCGAACGAGTCGGGGCTGGACATCCGACGAACTTGCGCGCCGAGAAAATTCCCAAATGCCACTTGACTTGAAGCGAAAACTTGCTCATCATATAGTCAACAACGATGGGAACATCGAATCGTTGAGGGCGCAAGTCGCCCAGATCCTCCGCATCATTTCTCAGCATCATTCTTGATTTTCAGCATCATCTTTGCTGAAAAACTTCCTGAATCTTTATTAGGAAGTCGAGGGCGTGACCTCCTTTTATGCGCTGAGCAAATTCCACTCTTGAACTCAGAAGACAGAACAAGAGAAGACATATAAGTTTTCGCATCACCATTTACTCGCATCTTTTATATAGAAAAATTTCAAATGAACGAAACACAGTCATCGTCGCAAGGCAGTTTTAACCAGAACAAAGATCACTATCAACAGAAGGGTCGACGACGACGACGGCGTGGCGGCGGCGGTGGTGGTGGCGGCGGTGGTGGCGGCGGCGGTGGTGGTGGCGGCGGATTTAACAGTTCGCAGTCGATGAGTTTTTTTCCGCCTGGAGCGATTCCTACTGACGAGCAACTTGAAACAGAATTGGCCGCAATTGAATTAGAACTGAGCGAAAAGAAAAAGCCATCAAAGAAAAGTGACAAGGCCGAAGTCGATTTCGCTGGCCTTCAGAAGATGACCGCCGAAGAACTTCTCAAAGAAGCGAAGAAACTTGGCCTTGAAGACAAGTCTGGGCTTCCAAATCATCGCCTCGTATTCGAGATTCTCAAAGCGCGGGCTTTGGTAGATGGATTGATGCTTGCCGAAGGATCGCTCGACATCATGCCAGAAGGATTTGGATTTCTTCGCAGCGCGGAATATTCATATTTGGCTTGCGAAGACGATGTCTATATCAGTGCAAGTCACATCCGTAAATTGGGATTGCGCCGCGGTCAAACTATTCGCGGACTCATTCGCGCTCCCAAGGAACAGGAATTATTCTTTGCATTACTTCGCGTCGAAGCAGTCAACGGTCTTGATCCAACGACGGTGCACTCGCTTCCGATCTTTGAAAACTTGACTCCGCTTCATCCCAATGCCCGCATCCATTTGGAGATGTTGAACCAACCAACACGCATCGAACCCCGAGTCATCGACATGGTCACGCCATTTGGATTCGGTCAGCGCGGATTGATCGTCGCGCCACCGCGCACTGGAAAGACAGTCATTCTTCAGCAAATTGCAAATGCAATCGCGACCAATCATCCCGATGTTCACACAATCGTTTTGTTGATCGATGAGCGTCCTGAAGAAGTCACCGATTTCAAACGCAACACGCCGACGCGTGTTGAAGTTGTCGCAAGCACATTCGACGAAGAAGCTTCGCGTCACATTCAAGTTGCCGAAATGGTGATTGAAAAAGCGCGACGTATGGTCGAGTGCGGCGAGCATGTTGTCATCCTTCTCGACTCGATCACTCGTCTCGCGCGTGGTTACAACAACGCAATGCCAAATTCTGGCAAGATCGGTTCGGGCGGCGTTGACACTTCCGCGCTCATCAAGCCAAAGAAATTTTTCGGCAGCGCACGCAATATCGAAGGCGGCGGATCGCTGACAATCATCGCAACTGCGCTCGTTGATACCGGCAGTCGCGCTGACGAAGTCATCTTTGAAGAGTTCAAGGGAACCGGCAACGCCGAACTTCACCTTGATCGAAAATTGGTTGAAAAGCGCATTTATCCAGCGATCAACGTGGGCGCATCTGGAACCCGCCGCGAGGAGTTGTTGCTCGATCCAAAGGAACTCGAACTCATTATTCGCCTGCGAAAGGTGGTCTCTGACATGAATGTGGTCGAAGCGATGGAACTTCTGCGAAGTCGAGTTGCAAAAACCAAATCCAACGCCGAATTCCTAATGACTATGAGTATGGGCTAAAGGAGTATGGGCTATTAAGAACTAAGGGTTCAAGCATCGCTTCGCTGTAGACTGCGTATGGATTTGCAAGGAATCGACCCGCGAAAGAATATATTTATGCCTATGCAGCTCACTCCATATTCGACCAAATCTCCTCATCAAACAAGAGGTTTCAGTCTCGTCGAACTCATCGTGGTTGTCGCAATCATCGCGCTTCTCGTCGCTCTCCTTCTGCCAGCGTTGAGCATCGCAAAAGCCAATAGTGAGTGGGCAGCAAGCCAAAACAATATGCGGCAAATCGCAACATTGATGCAGGGCTATGCCACCGACAATCGTGATCGAGTATTGCCGAGTGAATTTGATCATCGACCTCTGCCCTCCTCACCGTCCACGAAACTTTTCAAGGGACCGATGCGATCAAGGACGCCAGTTCCAGGTAGCACGCAATATGAATCTCCGCCAATGGGAACCTCGGATGTAGGGACATGGGCCGACATTCTCTGGACAACTGCAAATATGGGCACTTTCGTCATGCCTGCTGGGGCAGGTGGAGGTACGAGCGGCTCTTACAATTACCACTTCGACTCTCCCGACCGCCTTGTATACGAGGCTCATTCCGGCTTTTCAAAAAACATTCTGCGTTCAACAGTTGGTATGAAGAAACCTTTTTCATCTTCTTCCGAAACAGATGAAGCCACTCCTTGGGGAACTGGCGCATCAATCCGCGAACTCGATCATCCAGGATATTTCGCAGCGAACAATTTTTTCACTGCGGCACCGTGGCTTGGAACTGGTGGCGCTGGAGTTTCCGCGAGCGGCCAACTGCCCCGTTACTACCCATCGAGCCAAATCAGAAATCCATCTTCGGCGGTTT
>CAMDEL010000220.1 GCA_945896765.1 Singulisphaera sp. GP187 | reverse complement strand
AGAAACCGAAGCAGAAACCGAATAATGAGCCCAATGGGATTCGAACCCATGTGTCCTCCTTGAAAGGGAGGTGTCCTGGACCAGGCTAGACGATGGGCCCAATACGAAACCGACACAAATGAAGCACAAAACAAGTCAAACCAACCAACTCACTCCCACTCTCAACGCATGGGATCCTGCAAGATACCAATGACCCCAAGGGGATTTGAACCCCTGTTCCATCCATGAGAAGGACGTGTCCTAGACCGGGCTAGACGATGAGGCCGAGGGGCGGAGAGTATAGCGTTCTACCCTGAGGCGGCAATCATCTTTCTTCTCTATGAATTTTTAGAACATAATGAGTCAACAGAATCCCAAATCTCTGCTTCCCCCGCTGATTCTTGTGCCGACGCAGTTCGAATTGCGAGCCATCAAATCCGGCCTAGGAAATTGCGGCATTTCCCCAGATTTTGAGTGCATCGGGGTTGGACCAGGAGCTGTTTGGCGATGGGCGGAATCGAAAAGATCCACCAAAGCAAACGATTCTCCGACTGGCCGCACCGTGATTCTTGCCGGACTTGCGGGAGCACTCGACCCGACATTCACCGTCGCAACCGTGCGAAGCGCGGAAATGATCAGAGGTGCAGGAGCGGATTTCTGTCATCCAAATCCTTCGTATTCGCCGCCGCTGCGATCGCATCACACAACTGTGATCGCTTCGGTCGACAAAACTTGTGCAGATGCAGCGTCGAAGAAATTATTGCGCGATCAAACTGGTGCTGGGATGGTTGATATGGAATCTGCTGCGTTCGCATCTCTTGCGACACAGCGTGGTTGGAAGTGGGGAGTTTTTCGCGCAGTGAGCGACGATTCCACGACAGACATTCCGCCGTGGATTGCGTCACTTGCACGCGTCGATGGGTCGATCAACTTCATAGCACTCGCAACTTCACTGCTTACGCATCCAACTCGTATTGCAAAGCTTGCGGCGATCGGTGCATCTGCTCGTCACGCACTTCGCGAATTATGCTTAGAATTAGCGGTGATTTTGCCGAAGTCCGATCAACCTCAGCGCACGCTCATTTTCGGCGGAACATTTGATCCACCTCATCGTCGACATGCGCAGATGGTTGCAGAGGCGGCGAATTTTCTGGGATGCAATCGCGTGATCATTCTTCCCGCAGGACAGAGTCCACTGCGCGAAGGAAATGCGGCGGCATCAGCCCAACAGAGACTTGCGATGGCGACGCTTGCGTTTTCCAAAGTGCCTGGTGTCGTGATCGATTCACGCGAAATGAATCGAAGTGGAGAATCGTTCACTGTGGACACTCTGCGAGAGATTGCACGCGAGTCAGGAGCGAGAAGGAATGATCTCGTACTGTTGATCGGCGCTGATCAAGCTCTGCAATTTGATCGGTGGAAAGAGTGGCGTGAAATCGACCACCAATTGGCGACGATCGCAATCGTCCCTCGACCTCCCCTTGCTGCGCGTGATCTTTCAGCCCAACTTGACGAGAAGTTTTCACGACTGGGCGAGGATGGCGAACGTTGGGAAAAGTCTGTTTTGCCCTTTGAAGCAGTCGATTTGAGCGCAACAGAGATTCGGTCGCGCCTGCGATCTGGCCAGAACATCGGCGACCTTGTCTCGCCTGAAGTCGAGGCATGGATCCGTCAATATGGGCTCTATGCCTAGTATTCCAAGAATGAGCAGTTACGCAATCGAACGAGTGGCTTTCGTCAGTTTGGGATGTCCCAAGAACTTGGTCGATAGCGAAAAAATGCTGGGACTTTTGGCCAATGATGGATTGAAGTTGGTCAACGAAGATGAAGCGCCCGATGCTATTGTCGTCAACACCTGTGGCTTCCTTGAAGCGAGCAAAGATGAATCGCTCGAAGTCATTCGCGATGCTCTTGAACGTAAGAAACGTGGCGACCTGAAACGCGTTGTTGTGGCGGGATGTTTGGTTCAAAGACACCGCGCAAAAATCTTGGAGTGGGCTCCTGGAATTGACGCACTCATCGGCGTCTTTGATCGCGATCACATCATCGATGCAGTGCGAGGTTCGACCGTCGTTCGCGAAACACTCGGCGAAGATGGAATTCGTCCTGGCTATTGGATTTCATCCAACGCACTTCTTGCTGCATCCGCTCGCGGGATTCCAACCGTGGGATTGACCGTGCAAGGCAAAGATGGCCGAGGAATTGGCTATTTCGAAGGAGATGAAAATCGCATTCGATTGACGCCTCGACACTGGGCATACCTTCGAGTTTCTGAAGGTTGCAATCAACGCTGTTCGTTCTGCACGATTCCGTCTATTCGTGGAAAAATGCGCTCGAAAACGAAAGATGCAATCGCCAATGAAGCACGCATGCTCTTGAATGACGGAGTCTTCGAATTGAATCTGATCGGACAAGACACGACCAGTTGGGGGATGGATATCGGCGACGAAAGTGGCTTGGTCGGGATGCTGGAAAAACTGGACTCGGTCGTTCAAGAAGTTGGTGGTGGTTGGGTGCGATTGATGTACGCATATCCATCCAACTTCACTCCTGCAATGATGGACGCAATCGCACGACTTTCAAGTGTTGTGAAGTACATCGACATGCCGTTGCAACACGCCACGAATCGAATGCTGAATCTGATGCGAAGAAATGTCACGGCAGAGCATCAAGAAAATATTGTGCAGGAATTGCGTGAGCGTATTCCGGGAATGTCGATTCGCACCACGTTGATCACTGGACATCCTGGTGAAACCGAAGCGGATCACGAAGCGCTATGCGCATTTGTCGAACGATCGCAGTTTGATGCGATGGGCGTCTTTCGATATTCCTGCGAGGACGGAACACCATCGGGAACGATGCATGCGGATCCTGCCCTGCGCGTTTCCGAAGAAGACAGCAAGCGACGAGAAGGTGAACTGATGGAATTGCAACAATCGATCGCATTCGAAAATGCTCTCTTTGTTGCGGAGCAGCGATCAGAATTCGATGTGCTCATTGATGGCCCCGCGCGCGGTGCGACGAAGGGAAAAGCGACCACTGGGGTGAATCAGGCAACTTCGATGTACACCGGTCGCGCATATCACCAAGCGCCTTCGATCGACGGACTCACTCATGTCCTCAGTCG
>CAMDEL010000219.1 GCA_945896765.1 Singulisphaera sp. GP187 | reverse complement strand
GCAGGCGTCGCGGATTGCAGCATGAGGACGATTCCCAAAGCAAGCATCCTTCGATCATAATGTGTCTATGACGAATCCAATCATTGGCTTGACTGCAAATCTTGTACGTGACGACAAGGGTCGACTTCGACATGAGGTCAAGGGAACGTATATCGATGCTGTCTTACGCGTGGGAGGTACGCCAATCATGCTGCCGGCAATCGCCAGTTTGCGCGCCGCGATGATTGATGTTGTTGATGGCATCATCATGACTGGTGGCGATGACATCGACACTCGGCCATTTGGTGTTGCAATGCACCCAAAGTCAGAAATTATGGAAGCAGATCGACAAGCTGCAGAATTTGCGCTGCTTGATGCTTTGAAGATGCGGCCAGAGAAGCCAGTCCTAGGCATTTGTCTCGGTATGCAGATGATGGGAGTTCATGCAGGATGTCCAATCATCCAACATCTTCATGATCTGAAACCTGATGCAGATCGACACAAATTTGATAATCCACACTTGGTCGAAAGCGAAATTGGTTGCGGTCCCGTTGCAAGTTGGCATCATCAAGCGCTCGAAGATTGTGGACCATTCGAGGCAATCGGATGGAGTGACGATGGCGTACTCGAAGCGATTCGAGATTCGAGCAAACCTTTTTATCTTGGTGTGCAGTGGCACCCAGAAAGAACGAAGGACCCAATTATGGGAGATGCGATCATCGCGCGATTGATCGACGCAGCACGCGCACACAAGTTGGCGACGCTTATCCGATGAATCCATTTGTTCTTGGTTACTGCACAAATGTGCACAGCGGCACCACGCTTGCCACAACGCTCGAAGCACTCGATCGTCATGCAACGGTTGTTCGACAATTCGTAAAACCAGTTGGACTGATGCCGATTGGATTGTGGCTCAGCGCGCGCGCCGCGCAAGAAGTTGTCGATGATCCTGATGGAATTGCACGATTGCGAGATTGGCTTTTCAATCGCGGGCTTGTTGTCTTCACGATGAATGGATTTCCATACGGCGATTTTCACGCGGGCAGAGGAAAAAAAGCCGTCTATGAACCGCACTGGGCCGATGTGCGCCGCGCGCTATACACCATCTCACTCGCAGACATTCTTGCAGGACTTCTGCCTGATGTGACAATCGCTCCAGACATCGCAGGTGAAGGCTCGATCTCGACATTGCCGCTTGGATGGAGATCGACATTCACACAAGAAGGATGCGGCTCGAGTGTCGGCTTGGCATCTGCGCAATTGGAACAAGTCGCGCGACACTTAAAGAGGATTGAAGATTCAACTGGCGTGTGCATCCATCTCGACCTCGAACCAGAACCAGGATGCGTGATCGACCGTGCAAAACAGATGGTCGATTTCTTTGATCAGTGCATTCGTCCAAGTGCTGCTCTCCAAGATCCGCGCAGATATCTGCGCGTCTGCCACGACATCTGTCACAGTGCTGTGATGTTTGAGCCGCAGGTAGAGGCGCTTGAAACATATCGACGTGGTGGAGTGCGAATCGGCAAAGTGCAGGTTTCGAGTGCGATCACATGTGACGGATCAGAGCGCGCCTTCCGAGCACTTCGCGCCTTCGACGAACCAAAGTTTCTGCATCAAACATGTGTCCTCGATGGAGCAGGCGAAGTGCATTTCTTCGATGACCTTGAACGTGCCTTTGATGAAGCGCCAAATGGCGTCTGGCGGGTTCACTTTCATGTTCCAGTCGACACAGAATTTCTCGGGCCACTCGGCACAACGCGCCGTGAAATTGCTGAGTTCCTCGCTGCGGTCAAGCCCGAAGATGGCATTCGACACTACGAAGTCGAAACATACGCATGGAATGTTCTTCCAATGAACCTTCGCCGCGACAGTTTGGCGCGTGGTATTGCCGATGAACTGATCTGGACACGCGCTCAGATGCTGGTTCACGGAATGCACAAATGACCCTTCTCCAAAAAAACTCTGCCGTTCGTGACTGGCTCGACCTTGCACGCATCTCCAACTTGCCAACGATCGTGACTGATTCGCTGGTTGGAATTGCAATTGGTCTCTCAATGGAAGCTGCCGCAGCGACGGGATTCACCTTTCAAAGCGCCACCATCGCGGTGATTTTTGGCATGTGTGCTTTTTATACCGCAGGCATGGTTCTCAACGGCATCGTTGATCGCGATGTTGACGCGATCGAGCGCCCGAATCGCCCGATCGCTGCCGGCCGAATTCGTTTGCCATGGGCGTGGACTGCGTTCATTGTTCTCATGCTGCTCGGATTTTTCTTACGGCCCACGTCTGCATCAACTCCGATCCCCGTCGCGGTCGCAGCGCTCATCGGGATCTGGCTCCTGGCCTATGCCCATTCAACGCGATCGTTCATGCTGCAAAGGCTGGCCAAAATTTGGTGTGTCATTTCAGTCATCGCGGCACTTTGGTGGGCTGTCGACATGATGATCAAGGATCCATTCGACCTGACTGCTTCTGGATTCGATCCCAGTACCACGGAGTCCATCCGGATCGGACACTTTGCGCTGAATGCGCCTGTTCTTCTTATTGCGCTTTCACTCATTGCATACAACCTGCTTCACAAACGTACGCGCTTTGCGATTGGCTTTCTTGCGCTCTGTCGATTTCTTGTTCCGATCGCGGTTGCGATGTCGATCTTGGTGCCAAGCGGAACAGTGGGATTGATTTGGACAAGCAGTCGCTTTTTACCAATACTCATTGGGAGTTCGATCGGTCTGTTCCTCCCTCCACTCATGATCGCGATTCACACAATCATGCTTTCGATCGTTGCTCGCCAAGAGATGTCAAGCGAAGGAGCTGTATATCGCTGCAGTCGCTGCGAGTATCCGCTGAAAACGATCGCCCCAAAAGTTTGCCCTGAATGCGGATGCAGCCTGACTCAAGTACCACCTATTGGCGATCGCCCTCTCTCGAAACGCATGCTTCGTGCTTCGCCGTTTCTTGCTGCGATAGCGATCACGCCAGCATTGCTGGTGCTCATTCGATACACATCCTCCATCAGTTTCTCCAAATCATTTTCGAATAACAGTGTGTCCTTACTTTCTGGATACATGACATTGCCATATTGGGCCGTGGAAACTATCAATCTTTTCCTCGCAACTTTGGCTGCTATATGGTTCATCATTGC
>CAMDEL010000218.1 GCA_945896765.1 Singulisphaera sp. GP187 | reverse complement strand
GAAGGAAGGACTCGAACTTCGATGTCTGTCCATGTCATGCCTGTTCTCAAGCCAGTTCCGATTGCTTTGAGAACTGCTTCTTTCGCTGCGAATCGTGCGGCGAGGCGTTCTGCGCAGCGCACGCCTCCAGACTTGGCGTATTCCTGTTCGCCTACGGTGAAAACTCGTTGAATAAATCGATCGCCATGATCACTCAGCAATTGCTGAATGCGTTGAATGTCCACCAAATCTATTCCATGTGCAACCGCATTCATTGCGTGACATCTCCTGTCCATCTTTCGATAGTGGCACGAAGTCCCGCACGCGCATCGGTCCACTGGCGCGCATCTGCGACAGGCGATGTTCGCAGTGGCAAACTTGCAAGTGTTGCGGCGTATGTTTGAAAATCAAGGCGAGAATTGCCGGGTTCATCAGGTGGACCACGCATGCCTGATCGCAGGAGATCAACGATGCGTGCCGAAACAATGGACGCGCCAAATCGCGCGACCAATGCAGAAACATCATGTCCAGCAGCCATCAGCATCGGTGGATCAATTCCGATACCAAGAAAACTCGATGCTTCACAAGACCATTTCCCTGTTGCTGCATCAAGTCCATGATCTGCGATCCAAATGCCTTCGTGTTGTGCGGCAGTTTGAATTGCCTCTCGCACATCGCGAAGTTGATCTTTGTTCTGATCCGTTTGTTCAGGAAGAGCGATGCTGACCGGACATCGACCAAGTGAAGCAGCGAGCATGATCGACTGCGTGACTGCATTCACAGCGCGATCGATAAATGCGGAATCGACAAAGTGCGAAGATGGAATCCAAAGATCCAATCCTGCACACGCCAAACCAAGTTTGCGCATTTGAACCATCAAGTCTTTGCGGCCACTTACATCCAGATCGCGTGGGCGAGTTCCGACTTGCGTTGCGGACAATTGCACCGCTCTGTATCCCATCTGCGAAAGTGCTTGCAGTGCCTCTGTCGCTTCGCCTGCGAGTGGCGCGATCGTTCCCGCAAGTGGCTGCAATTGTGAAGCGATTTGGCTGAGCACAATTTAAGGTTATCGTCTTACGGTTGAAACCTTCGTCTACAAATCCCTCGCAATCGCTGAAGCGAAAGTCCCCATTGCAGATCGACCGCGCAAAGCGTTTATGGAAAGCTTTGTCTCTGCGATATCCAGATGCTCACTGCGCACTGAATTGGTCGCAGCCGCACGAGCTTTTGATTGCGACGATTCTCTCTGCACAGTCAACAGACGTGGGAGTGAATAAAGCGACGCCAGCGCTTTTCAAAGCGTTCCCATCAATCGAAGCATTCGCCAAATGCGAACCGAGCGATATCGAGCCATTTGTGAAGACACTCAATTTCTGGCGCAACAAGGCGAAGGCTGTTGTCGAATCGATGAAAATGATTCGAGAGGTTTATGGTGGCAAAGTTCCATCCACGATGATCGACTTGCTGAAACTTCGTGGAGTCGCACGCAAGACCGCAAACGTCGTGCTTGGAAATGCGTTTGGTATGAACGAAGGAGTCGTGGTTGACACACATGTCGGGCGTTTGTCGCAGCGATTCGCACTTTCACGCGAATCAGATCCAGTGAAAGTCGAACAAGATTTGATGGCACTCTTTCCTCGCAAGAATTGGTGCCAATTGTCTCACCTTCTGATTGCACATGGAAGAGCTGTTTGCAAAGCACGCGGAAATTCTTGCGCTGACGATTCGATTTGCAAAAAGTTTTGCTGCGAAGCAAAGCCCAAACGCTAATTCGCTGCTGGAGTTGTCGAAACAGAAGCGACTGACGCGTCTTCAATTGGACGCCACAGCACGACTCCCATTCCGCCATACAAACTCACCCAACTTGCACCATCATTTGTTCTGCGAGGAAAAATGTTCACGATAGGTCCCTGAAGGCGAATCTTTCCGACACGATCCATCTTTGCACCATCGAGACGCCAAATATCGATTCCGTCGTCGTGGCCAATCCAAAGATCTGACCCAACAGTCGCGAGTGTTCTCGCATATGCGCCTTGTGGCATTTGAATAGTTTGACTCGTTCCATTTCCAACAACAACGACACGATGCGCACTTTCGATGGTGAAAACATCGCTGTCCGCACCCTCGATTGATGCCTTGCCGTATTCTCCAAATGCCACAGCACTTGGTGGATTCACGGTTTGAATTGGATTTCTACTTGGCTCGCATGTTCCGCCAGTGATGTAAATCCAATTTCCTTCGTCGCTTCCGCCAACGATGCGGCGACCATCAGAAAGAATTCGCTCAAGCCTGCCAGCTTCTCTGGTTGTCGCAAAGAATTCATCGCCAGGTCCGCTCTCATCCGCTTCGAGGCGATAGAGCGCCCGACCAAAAGTTCCTGCAATTGCGTATGTATTTGGCCCAACCATATCGATATCGAGCGCACCTCGAACTCGAATCTTTTGTTCATCCGAAAGTCCCCCACTTGCGATCTTCCACGTCGTCATTCCACCAGGAGTGACGGCCCACAACCTGCCGTTGATTTCGCGCAATCGAGTCACTTCTCCGGCCACAACAACTACAGCGAGTTCATGCAAATCGCTATCCATAATTCCAACTCGAGCAGAATCCTTTGTTTGGTCAACAAATGCGATCAACTTTGATGAGCCAACCGATGCCGAAATGTTCTGCAGATCAGTTGCGTGCCCAAGAATTGTTTCATCGGAAAGCCGAATGATCTCACTATCACGAGTTGCCACTCGTCCTACTGCAGTGCCAACAACACGACCGCAAACTTCAACCCCCGCAAGAAAGCGTTCGCCAGTGTCTAGGCGAATGACTCCACCAAGACCGCTGACATATAACTCTCCATCGACAACAGAAATGCTCTCGGGACGAATTCCGAGTGCTTTTTCTTTTATGGTTTCAACGACCATCATCGCAAGTGAATTCGTTCGATCAATCCGAACCACTGCTGTTCGATCCAAGACAGCGATCAGATCTCCTTGATATTTCACGAGATCAACAAGCGCACCAGATTTGCCAACTGGGAAGCAGGCGAGTTTGTCCAAGACCGCACCATTTTTCGTACTGAGCACTAAAAGATTTGGCCCAAATCCTTGAAACCATGTTTCATTATCAACGAAAGTTCGCCAATGCGTCCCTCCGAC
>CAMDEL010000217.1 GCA_945896765.1 Singulisphaera sp. GP187 | reverse complement strand
GGGCGCTGGCATCCAGCACCTGATGGTCGTACGCTTCGAGTCTTATGCGAATAGTTCCGTTCATAGTAGTTCCCCTAGATCAGGGGCGAATCGGCGATGATATCGACTTGCGTGAAACTGTCAACTGCTTTGGAAAGTTGGGCCGATGTGTCAATTCAATGAAGCTTGGACTTGTCGCAATCTTTGTCGTTGTCGTTGCTGGATTGCCGTCACCGGCGGAGGCCGGAAGTCGAGCAGCGGTTGGATTTTATTGTCAGTCTGATAATAACATGCCTGTAAAGCCAAAAACGCCGTCTTCGAGGAAATCGATCCCACCGACGGGGTCGACAACGCCAGTTGCGCCTGCAAAGCCTGCGGCGGCTCCCAAGCCCGTACCAACCGAAACTGTGCCAATTCCGCCCCCGGTATCGCCCCCTGCATCAGCCATCACTGCAAAATCTTCCCCTGCTTCAAGTGCCAAGGGAAAAACGACTCTTGATGCGGACATGCTGGTTCTTGAATCTCTTGGCATCCGATTTCGTCCAATTTCAGGCGCAATTTTGACAAAGCCAGTGACAGGTGCGATGCCGATCTATACGGTGGATGACTCGAGCGATCCGGCGCGATATCACTTGCAGATTCAGACTCTTGTTTCGGGCTTGAGCGAGCCAAACCCGCAAGCACAAGTCAATGAATACCTCGAGTCTATGAGGAAAAAGAATCAAAAATTTACTGTTCTTTTGAATGAACCGTGGATTCATCCCAAGGCAGATGGCCACATCTTGTTCACGCAAACTGATCTTGGAGAAGGTGTCGTTGCTGTGCAGGGATGGTTGATTCTGCAGACAGGGCCATTCGAATTTCTTGTGGTGAATACGCTGACATCGCGCGAGGACTTTCTCGCAATTCGCTCTGCGCTTGAGGAAAGTTTTCACACAATTGAACTTGATGACTTGGAAAAATTAGCAGCAAAACGTGTAGATCGGCTTCGATCTGGGAACGATTTACTGCAAGCGATGACCCCAGAAAAAATGAAGGCGCTTTGTGGCGGAGAACCTCGATTGTTTCGAGTCTGGCAAGCTGTTGATGGCGGGCAAGAAAAGGAAATTGGTTATTACCGAGTGACTGTTCTGGCAGGAACACTCAGCGATGCTTCTGGTGAAAACCCACTGAAAACCACTGAGAATCCTACGGGTTTACTTGTGCTGGTCCAAGGTCGAACCATCATCGATCCTGCCACGGGGAGATTTTCAGATATGGAGGCTCGCTTCTGGTCTGCTTGGAATCACGAAAGCGAAGCATGGACCAGTCGGGTCACCGAACGCGGCGGCACACTGAAAGAAAAATCGGTTGCGCAAACGGGACTTCGCTCGCCAAGAGCAACTGGAAATCCACGGCAAGTGCTGACCGTGATCAACGCCAATGCGCAATCAAGAACACGCGACGAAAAAGAATGGACGGTTCCATCCGGGATTTATCTTTCGCAAGCTGAATTGCTTGTTTTGGGCGAACTCTTGCCGCGTGACGAAAAACAATCCGCTCTCAACTTTGCTTTCTATGCATTTGATCCTCGCTCGATGAGCATGCCTCAAAGAGCGGAAAGTTGGACGCGCGCTGCAGATGGACAATGGATGCTCGTGACTCAACCCGGTATCGACGAGAGTGCGGAGCTGACTTGGCATGACGCAAATGGTCGTCTTATACGACGATCAGAACCGGGAGGATTCATGACTGAAATCTGTTTGCCACGGCAGCTCCAGCAAATTTGGACTGAAAAAGGCTTGCAAATTCGATGACTTCGCTGCGCACAATCGTGCAATTACTCTTGTTGTGCGCACTGCCAATTTCATGTGCAGCTCAAGTTGGAAAAGTGGAGACTCCGCCGATTCTCTTTGAAATACTTTCAACTGCGAGCGTTCCATTCGCAGTCGATGCGAGTGATCAAATCGCCCCGATGGGTGCAAACTGGACATGGCAGAGGGTCGATGCAAATGGCCGCGCGACAGGCGATCCCGTCATTGCAACTCTGGCAGTTTCGACTGAGTTGCACGGTGGAATGTGGATGGTTCCAATGATTGATGGTGACCGAGAATTCCTGCGACGTGGAAACGATGGCGAATTATTGCTTGTCGCAGTCGAAGCACCCAATGACCAAGCAATCAGCATCTTCACGCCTCCATTGATTCTTGCTCCAAGGCAAATGCACCTGAATGAAATCTTTCTGTCGTCAAGTTCGATGCGCGTTGATTGGATGGATGATCGCGGCGAGAGAGACCGAGGCGTTGGTGAGCGAACCACGCGAATCGTTCGCGCAGAAAGAATTCGAACACCACTTGGTGAATTCCAAACGATGCGCGTCGAGACAAAGTTTGAAGCTGTCCTGCGCTTTGCAAAGGCGCAGCGTTCCACAACGCTCTGGATCGCAGCGGGCATCGGTCCAGTTGCAGAAGAATGGCATGGGAGAGTGACAGTTATGGGAATTCAAATTTCAAATGATCTTGGAATTGCCATAAGAATTTCGACAATTTCCCCAACGCAAGAGAAGACTCTCCCCCTAGAGTGATATCACTCGATGAACTCAGCACCTTCCATTTTAGTTGCCATTCCTGCTCATAATGAGGAGAAATACATCGATCGCGTCTTGCCCCGCGTGCTGCAATATCAATTGCCTGTCATGGTTGTTGACGATGGCTCCACAGATTCCACCGCCGCCCGTGCTGCGAAATGGCCAGTTGAACTGGTGCGAAACCCTAAGAATTCCGGTTATGGCAGAGTCATGCAAGACATCTTCGCATGGTCGACGATGCGCGGATTCGACTGGGTCATCACCATGGACTGCGATGAGCAACACGAGCCTGCGTTTATTCCCGAGTTCATCCGCGCAATCGAATCCGATGATGTCGATGTCATTTCTGGAAGTCGATACCTCCGCCATCATGAAAACGACACGGTCGCTCCTGCGGATCGAAGCGAAATCAATCGCACATTGACTTTGGAAATCAATCAATATCTGAATGGAGCATTTGAGTCGCCATTGACTGATTCATTCTGCGGATTCAAGGCGTATCGTGCTGCTGCGTGTCATGCACTTCAACTGAATGCGAATGGATACGAGTTCCCGATGCAATTTTGGGTCCAAGCTGCTGCGAATCGACT
>CAMDEL010000216.1 GCA_945896765.1 Singulisphaera sp. GP187 | reverse complement strand
GCTGAGTTTCAAAAGAACTCGGCGATATTTGGGTCGATCGGATTCAGGACTCGTGGTCATGGATGTGCAGACTACTATCTCCTGCGAATGATGGCGTTCGCAAACCCACAATCGATGCAGCAGGAATCACGCTCCAAAACAAGGAAGGGAGCCTTTTCATGGATTTGGATCGGGCTTGCAATCTCGTTGCCCATGCACGCAATCTTGTTGGCGATCTTGTCGAGTATCAACGTTGGTATTGGGACACCGACTGGGAAAGCAATTTCAACGATTGAGGTTTCACTGATTGATGCTGAACCACTTCAGCCTTCGCCTGATTCCTCTTCATCTGGGACAGTTGCGACACCGGAAGTTCGCCCTGCGGAAGATGCGGCGAATTCTGCAGATTCAAACATGTTTGGATTGCCAGCTCCTACGGGAAATGATCAGGGTGATGAGGCGGTCGTCTCTTCTGGAGCAGAGGGCCTGTTCGCTTCTGGTGGCGGTGGTGGTGATGGAGGAATCGGTGATGGAACAGGTGCGACCACAACTTTCTTTGGTGTCAGCGGTCGTGGAAAGAAGATTGGATATGTCGTTGATAAATCTGGTTCGATGGGAATTGCTGGTCGAATGGATCAGGCGAAAAATGAGATCATCAGGAGCATCAGCGAACTTCCCGACTATACGTCGGTATGCATCGCACTCTTTGATGAAGACTTTCAGACCTTCGATCTTGATGGTGGTTTCGTCAAATGCCGAGATGGTGTCATTTCAAAAATTAAAATTTGGATTCGAGAAGTCGCACAAAGCGGAGGGACGAATCCCGTGTCTGCGTTTCAGTTTTTATTCAGTAGACGGGAACGTCCAGATGTCGTGTTTTTTATGAGTGACGGAGAAATTCCACCAGATGCTGCTGATGAGATTTTGCGACTGAATCGGCGTGGACCGAACACGGTCATTCACTGCATCGCATTTGGGCAAGCCGCAGCAACTGCACCGCTTCGTAGAATTGCAAGTGAAACTGGGGGAACCTTTTCGATTTCAGTTCCGAAAGGGCCACGATGAATCTGATGGGGAATCAGTCAACGATCACCGCGCTGCCTCGTGAACATTTTCGAAAATATTTTCTCGTAATAACTGCTGCATTGTGCGCGATGTCTCTTTCCGCGAAGGCCGAGCAAACGCTTTGTACTGTGGACTTTCGGGATGGTGGCGGTCGTAAAGAAGTTGTCATGCTGAAAGAGTCTGGAGATGGAATCGAGATTCAGGTCGGGTCAACGAAATCTGTCACGAATGATGCGACCACTCCCCAGTTCATTCGGTGGGATCAAATTCGATCGATCAGCGGAGATTCTGCTGAACCAATACGGTCACGTCGACTTGAAATCGGAGAATCACTTTGGCGAGGACGAACGCGTCTGATGCGCGGCGACTTGAGAGGCGCGCGAGAATGTTTTCTTGTTGCTGCAAAGGGAATAGAACCATCTGCGTCACTCTTAAGAATGATGGCCTCTGAAGGAATTGCGCAGACCGCGTCTGTCGCCAGAGATGAATGGGCGCAATCACTCGAAGCCGCGCTCAAACTTTCAGTGCTTCGAGGGAGAATTGGAGTACCCAAATTATGGATCGACGCGATCGATCCGATCGATCATGATGGCGGACTCATTCTGTCTGTTGCACCTGTATGGATTGATGGTGATTCAGCGAAGAGTGCGCAAGACTTCTTGGTTGCTGCAGCAGATCGAGCTCGAAGTGAAAACGATCTTTCGTTGGCGCAAGTTGATTCTGATGCCGCGCGAATTGCTGCCGCCGATGCGGGATTACCTCAACCTCCTGAGGGAAAATCACGTGAGGCTCAGAGTTCTTCTCCAGATTCACTGCCTTCGGGAAATTTGCCGCCTGCGACCAATTCTGCAAAGTCTGCTGCAAAAAATGGCGCAAAGTTTCTAGCGCTATGGGCAGATGCTGTTTCATCTGATCCCGCCGCACGAAAAAAGAGCCGGACTTCACTTGCTCAAATGATTCGAAGTGAAGAGGGAATGCTTCGAGTCTGGGCGATGTATGCCGAAGGTCGGAGTCTTGTGATGGAGAGCGATCCAGATGAGGTGCGAAAGGGAGTTGGGAAGATGTTGATGATTCCAGCCGCATATGGAATCGAAATGCCGCGCCTCGCGGAAGCAGCTGTGGCTCAATCAGCAATTGCTCTCGCTCGTATTCAAGATGGTGAATCTGCAGCAATTCTGCGGCGGATTCAAAGTGAATACCAAGCTCAGTTCAGTGAAGGTGCCGAGAAAGACAATGGCAAACAAATTGAAACGCAAATCGATAAACAAAAAGGAGATTGATCAGTGAGTTTTTTCAAATACATCGAAGGTGGCGGAATCATCGGATACATCATTCTGGCACTCAGCATCGTTGGGGTTGCATTCACCATTTCAGCAATTTTGCGCACGCGCCGAATTCAACTTGTCCCAGAAGAGCAGGTGAAGGAACTGAAGTTGCAGGCTGATGCAAGCGATTTCCAACAGGCTTTGGAAGATTGTCGCAGTGAAGAAGGTGATACTTTTCTTGGACGCATCGCGGCCGCAGGAATTGATCGGTCTTTGCGTGGACCACTTGGCGGACTCGAAGCGCGCGCTGCGATGGAAGATGCGGGTGAAGATGAAACAGCCCGTCTGTTTCGAGCAATCGATCCAATTGCCGTGATTGCAAGCGTTGCACCGCTCCTTGGCCTGCTGGGAACCGTTCAGGGAATGATTGGTGCGTTCGAAACCGTGGCAGGTACTGCGACACGAAGCAGTGCGTATTACGAAACGCTTGCTTCAAACATCAGCATCGCTCTGATCACCACATTTCAAGGATTGGTCGTCGCGATTCCATGCGTGATGGTTCACTCGTGGCTTCGAAATCGAATTGATCGCGCAGCATCAGAAGCTGGTCGAGCGCTTGAACCTCTCGCAATGTCCCTCGAGCGCATTGGAACTGCATTCACACAGGATGCGTCGCCACAAAAAGAAAATGCAGGGAGCAACGACCGGTGAGAATTAGCCGCCGTCAATATGGGATGGCAATCTTGGATATGACGCCGATGATCGACGTGGTTTTTCTGCTGCTTATTTTCTTTCTGACGACTGCTCAGATGGCTCAGATGGCTTCGTCGCCG
>CAMDEL010000215.1 GCA_945896765.1 Singulisphaera sp. GP187 | reverse complement strand
AAAGAAAAAGACAAGCCTAAGAGTGAGCGCTGGGCGGAAGCTGTTCGCTTCGAAGTTGCGCCACTCATCAGCGGTGCAACAAATGATCGTCAATCAAGTCCTTCCCCAGATGGAAAGAGTCTCGCATTTCGTCGAGGCCGAGGTGACATCATGATGATTGATCTCGCATCTCGCGAAGTACGAACAGTGCGCGAAGGTTGGGATCCAGAAATTGATTTGCGTTGGAGTCCCGACAGTCGATGGCTTGCTTTCACAAATTCTGATCGCGATTTCAACAGCGATATTTTTATTGCACCAGCTGATGGATCGACCGCGCCGTTCAATGTTACTCGCCACCCTGATAATGATGGTTCGCCGCGCTGGTCCGCAGATAGCCGCATTCTGAGTTTCGTTTCCGAGCGAACAAACGAAGAAGTGGATGTATGGATGGTCTTCTTGGACAAGTCGCTCGAAGGTCTTCCAAAGTTCGAACTTGATAAATATTTCAAGGATGCCGCCGAAGCCGCAAAGAAGCGCAAGCCTCTTGGGAAAGCGAAAGCTGACAAAACAGAAACCACAGAAAAAACTGATGCGAGCGAAAAGGCAGACAAGCCTGACGAAGAAAAAACCGAAGTCGCAGAGAAGAGCGATAAGGCAGAAAAGTCTGACAAGCCGGAAAAATCTGAGAAGCCAGAAAAAAAAGAAGTTCCAGTTGTACTTTCTCTTGACGACGCATATCGCCGAGTTCGTCGCGTCTCATCGATGCCTGGCAATGAAGGCAATCTCGAAATCTCTCCTGCTGGCGACCGGATGTATTTCACTGGTGGCGAATTGCTGGATGGCGGATTGTTCGTCATCAACTGGGATGGCACTGGTCAACGCAAACTTGGATCACGGACAAGTGTCCAAGGCATTTCACTCACCGGCGAAAAGCTCATCACGCTCTCTGGCGGAAAAGGTCAACTGCTTTCAACATCTGGTGGACCTGCTCCCTCGACTCCCGCTGAAGGCAGCAGCAGTTCAGGTGGAACATCGATCGACATTGATTCATCGATTGTGATTGATCAAGCGGCACTTGTCTCTCAAAAATTTGCAGAAGCGCAGCGATTGATGGGCGAGAATTTTTATCACCCGACGATGAAGGGATTGGACTGGGGTGCAGTCTCGGCGCGATATGCCGAACTTGCCACGCATGCTCGTACGCCAAGTGAATTCGATCATGTTGCAAATCGTTTGCTTGGAGAACTCAATGCAAGTCATCTTGGAATTCGTTCGCCGCAATCGGGTGGTCGAACGGTCCTTCCACAAGGTCGAATTGGAGTTATGGTTTCTTCGGCAACGGGCGGTCTTCGTGTCGATGCAATGATTTCAGATGCTCCAGCGATGACAGCAAAGACGCCTCTGATGATTGGTGACATCATCACCGGAATTGATTTCGAGCCGATTCGTGCTGGAGACACGCTTTCTTCTCGCATGGCGGGAACCATCGGTCGCGAAGTTGTTCTCTCGATCAATCGCACTCTTGCAGATGGTCGTGATGTTTCTCTGCAAACCGCCATCATCCCCGTGACAGACTCGGCGATCGGCAGACTGGCATATCAAGCGACGCAAACGCGCAACGCGAAACTGGTGGACGAATGGTCGGGTGGTCGTTTGGGTTACATCCATATTGAAGGTATGGCTCAGCCAGCTCTGGACGAATTCGAACGCGATTTGTATGCAGCGTGTGATGGCAAGGATGGTTTGCTTATCGATGTTCGCAATAACGGCGGAGGATGGACTGCGGATCGACTGCTCGCATCGATCTGTTCGCCGATTCATGCGTACACAGTTCCGCGCGGCGCAGATCCGAAGCACACTGATGGATATCCGCAGGATCGACTCTTCATTCAGCGATTCACCGGGCCTGTCAATATGCTCTGCAACGAAAAAAGTTTTTCGAATGCGGAGATTGTGGCGCATGCGTTCAAGACACTTCAGCGCGGAACGCTTGTGGGAATGCCCACATATGGCGGCGTGATTTCGACTGGTTCTGCGTCACTGCTTGATGGCACGACCGTTCGTATGCCTACGCGCGGTTGGTACTTGCTCGATGGCAAGGACATGGAAATGAATGGAGCGGTTCCCGACATTCTTGTTACGCAGACTCCGCAAGATGAATCAGCAAATTCTGATCGCCAATTGCGCGCTGCGGTTGAGAATCTTCTTCAGAGAACGCCAAAGTCTTCGGCAACGAAAACAATTCCTGTCGCACCAAATGCTGCGGTTGTTCCAAGCGGTGGCTGAGCAAAGCGTTACTCTCTCACGATGAATCCAATTCGATATCACACCAGCCGTCCGCACCCGTGGCATGGACTTCGCTGCGGAAACAATCCTCCGCGCATAGTGCAGGCGTTCATCGAGATCACTCCTTTCGATTTGGTGAAGTACGAAGTCGACAAAGAGTCTGGATATTTGCATGTTGATCGCCCGCAGCGCACCAGTGCAACGCCGCCGATGCTTTATGGTTTTATGCCTCGAACGCTCTGCGCAAATCGCGTGGCTGCGCTCAGTCCGCACGCAAAGAGAGCCGACGGCGATCCGTTGGATATTTGTGTTCTTTCAGAGCGCCCAATCAACAAGAGCGATCTCGTCCTTGATGTATGCGTTGTCGGAGGTCTGCAGATGCTCGATGACGGAGAAGCCGACGACAAGATCATTGGAGTTCTGGTGGGCGATCCTGTGTGGGATAGCGCGCGCGAATTGACCGATCTTCCGCCACTGGTGATCGAGCGGCTTCAACATTATTTTTCTACGTACAAACTTCATATCGGCGAGAAGTCCACGACATCTATTCGTGATGTGTATGGATATGAGCGTGCGGCTCAAGTTGTGACTGCTGCGATGGAGGATTACAACGAGATCTATCCAGATCCTTTGCTCAAGCCGCTCGGCGGCGTGTAATCCATTTCGAGCCGCGGTGTCGGTTCACGCAATCGAGCCACGGAAATGCATAAGTGAGCAGCCGTGAAAAGATCCCGCCGGGCTCAGACAGTCCTCGGCGACCGACACGACCCGGGTTTCGACGTTTGATTACAAATTCCGTCGGCCGCCTGCGGAACTCGCCCGGCAGAATTTTTCAACGGCTGGGCACGCACATCGATTTGCGTGTGCGCCGTCGGGACCATGTCCTGCGCGAGTTTGCAAGCCGAGCCGGAGTC
>CAMDEL010000214.1 GCA_945896765.1 Singulisphaera sp. GP187 | reverse complement strand
AGGTGAAACTGTGATCTATCTGGACAATAATGCGACCACTCGACCTGCCGAAGAGGTCGTCTTGGCAATTCAAGAATCATTGCGTGAAAATTGGGGGAATCCGTCGAGTCTCTATGCCGACGGAGAGCGCGCTCGACAGGCAGTCGAGCATGCACGGGAACAAATCGCGCAACTTGTCGGGTGTTCGCCACGCGAGATCATCTTGACTTCGGGCGGAACCGAATCGTGCAATCTTGCGTTGGCTGGATCGCTGGGCGGATTTCTCGCAGCCGATGCTTGCTTGCGTAAGGTCATCGTGACAACTCGCTTCGAACACAGCGCGGTTCGAGAATGCGCGCAAGAATTGGTAAATCGATTTGCCAATGAAGGAGCAGAAGTTGTATGGCTTGAAGGTGGTCGAGATGGAGTGATAGACCCAAAGACTCTCGAACAATTACTTCAGAAACGTGCAAAAGAAATTGCAATTGTTTCCGTGATGTGGGCGAACAATGAAACCGGAGTTCTGCAACCGATTGCGCAATTGGGATCGATGTGCCGTCAGTATGGAGTTCGTTTTCATACAGATGCGACGCAGTGGGTCGGACGAATGCCAACGGATTTGTCGTCGATCGAAGTTGATTTGCTCACATTGTCTGCTCACAAATTTCAAGGACCAAAGGGAGTTGGCGCGTTGTACTGTCGTCGCGGCACCATGCTCCGATCGGCAATCATCGGCGGTCCACAAGAAAGAGATCGCCGTGGCGGTACTGAAAATGTTTCGGGAATCATCGGGATGGGAGTCGCCGCAGAATTGGCGCAGATTTGGCTGAATCAGACGCCAAATCCATGGTTACATTTCGAATCACTGCGCAATAGATTCGAGGAGTTGGTTTGCGCGGGAATACCGAATGGAATTGTTCAAGCAAGTGCGAATCGTCGAGTCTGGAATACCAGCAACATTGCATTTGCAAATTTGCAGGCCGAAGCTGTGCTTTTGAATCTCGCAAAGCATGGAGTCGCAGCATCAGCGGGAGCGGCGTGCTCATCTGGATCGCTGGATCCATCGCCAGTTTTGTTAGCAATGGGAATCCCACCAGAAATCGCTCATGGCGCAGTGCGATTTTCGCTTTCGAGGCATACGACAGAATCCCAAATCACAGAAGGCGCACAAGCGGTCATCGAATCGGTGAGAAATCTCTCGCGATCAATGCCAACAGCATAAAGAAGTCAACCTCCTGTGACGGGGCAGCTCTGGGATGCGACTATCGACTGCGACTATCGACTGCGACTATCGACCGCGACTATCGACCGCGACCAGCGCGATATCGGCCAATCAACTGCTGAGTGCTCGAGTCATGCGCGGGCTTTGGTGCAGCGCCAGAAAGTTCTGGAATGATTCGCTGTGCCAAAACTTTGCCGAGTTCGACGCCCCATTGATCGAAGGAGTTGATTCCCCAAATCGTTCCTTGCACGAAAACTTTGTGCTCGTACAACGCGATGAGCCTGCCCAAAGTTGCGGGCGTCAGTTTGGGGCACAAGATTGTTGTTGAAGGTCGATTGCCATCAAACTCGCGATGTTGAGCAAGCCATGGAGCAGAACCTTCCGCTTCGACTTCACTCAAGGTCTTGCCGAATGCCAATGCTTCCGCTTGAGCAAGCACATTGGCGATCAACAAATCTTGATGCTTGCCGATTGGATTGAGCGGTTCGCAGAAAGCAATAAAGTCGCATGGAACAAGCGGCGTTCCTTGATGGATCATTTGATAAAACGCATGCTGACCATTCGTTCCAGGCTGACCCCAAACGGCGGGGCATGTGGACCACTGCACGCGAGTCCCATCAAGCGTGACATGCTTGCCGTTGGATTCCATTTCTAGTTGTTGCAGATACGAACTGAATCGATCGAGGTATTGATCGTATGGAAGAACCGCAAGAGTCTGCGCTCCCAGAAAATTCGTATTCCAAATTCCAACAAGCGCCATCAGCACTGGAAGATTCTTTGCAAATGGAGTCGTTCGGAAATGTTCATCCATTTCGTGGAAACCGCCAAGCATTTCCTTGAAAGCTGTAGGTCCAACTGCAACCATTGTCGAGAGTCCGATTGCAGAATCCATCGAGTATCGCCCGCCGACCCAATCCCAGAAACCAAACATATTTGCAGTATCGATTCCAAAGGCTTTCACTTTTTCTGCATTGGTGGAAACCGCGACGAAATGCTTGGCAACCGCGGCAACATCGCCACCGAGTGCCTTCAGCGCCCAGTCACGCGCCGTGTTCGCATTGGTCATTGTCTCGAGTGTGGTAAACGTTTTCGAGCAGACAATGAAAAGAGTCTCAGCAGGATCGCAGTCACGCGTCTTCTCTGCAAAATCTGTTGCGTCAACATTCGACACAAAGCGGAATGAAATGTCACGTGCGCTGTAAGCGCACAGAGCGTCATACGCCATTGCAGGTCCTAAGTCACTGCCACCGATGCCGATGTTGATGACATTTCGAATTCGCTTTCCAGTGTGACCCTTCCATGAACCGCTGCGAATCGAATCGGCGAAGGCACCCATTCGATCGAGAACTTCGTGGACGGCAGGAACAACATCAACACCGTCGACCATGATGCGACTTGTGCGCGGTGCGCGAAGTGCAACATGAAGCACCGCGCGATCTTCAGTCACATTGATCTTGTCTCCACGAAACATCGCATCAATGTGCGTGCGCAGTCCACTCGCATCTGCGAGACTGAGCAGTAGTTCCATAGTCTGCGTGGTGACACGCTGCTTGGAATAATCCATGAACATATCTCCAGGACCTTCGATGCTGAGAGATTTTGCACGTGCGGTATCGCTCTTGAACATGTCACGCAAATGCGCATTCGCTTGCTGAGAACAATGAGCCTGCAACGCTTTCCATTGTGGAAGGCTATTCAGAGGAGTGCGGACGGCGTGGGCAGGTGCTGATTGTGCAGTTGTCATTGCAGGAATATAGCAGTGCGCTTTAGAAAAAATGTAGCGCAATCAACTCTTGATAAATTCTTAGTGTTTCTCAAATCAATTTTCGTTATGCTTGTACTTTCGATTCAATCCGTACATCAACACTAAGGAGATTCTGCAAATGCGCTCAACTGCTTTACTTGCCATGACCGGCCAATCCATCTGGCTCGACAACATCACTCGAAAATTGCTCGACTCTGGTCAGTTGGCAACTTGGATCAAAGATCTTTCCGTGGTTGGCC
>CAMDEL010000213.1 GCA_945896765.1 Singulisphaera sp. GP187 | reverse complement strand
CCAAGCGAAAGGGCCGTTCCTGCAAGGCGACCGACCCCTCCAGTCCGCCCTGATGCTGTCGAGCCCCGTGCAATCGCAGAAGTGCTTCCCTTGGTCTCGGAGCCTGCGAATATGGATTTCGGTTTTCTCCCGCCCAATACGGCGGGCGAAGGCATTGTTCTGCTTCGAAACACCAGCGATAAGCCACTCACCATCAATTTGGTTCAGCCTTCTTGCAAATGCACCACAATCTCAGATCTCGTTGGCAAGCAGATTCCACCAGGTGGAAGTGTGGAACTTCAGATCAAACTTGATGGTGCGCCTGCGATGGGAGTTCGCCAATCATCTGTCAAAGTGATGGTCGATGGATATGGGCGTGCGCTTGATGTGGCTGTAAAGGGTGAGGTCAGTCTTCCAGTACGAATCGTGCCGCCATACATCAACACGATCGAGCAGAAAAATATGACAGGTCGTCTCATCATCGAATCCACCAACAAGAAACCATTTCGCATTTTGTCTTCGCAGGGCGGTCCGATTTCAATTCAAGGATTTGATGAAGCAAAGGACGAACCGCGTAGTTCATATGTAGTGCGTTACGACTTGAAGGGATTTAGTGACGATTTGCCGTCGTACATTTACTTCGAAACCGATGCGGATGGAGCAGGTGTTGTTGATGTGCGAGTTCGTCAAATGTATAAGTCAAAGAGACTGAAAATCCAAGTAAGCGATATTCGCAGTAATGTCGGTTTGATTCCATCTGGAACTTCCAAAGAAGCACTCTTTACATTTACCGAACCTCAAATTGTCATTGAATCTGTCTCCACAACCAGTCCTGATGCAACGGTTTCGCTCGCACGAACAGAGCCTACAAAGGTGGGCGACACCAACGCATTCATCACGGTCACGCCTCGTGATGGATTCGCTGGAATTCTTTTATTGCCTGTTACATTCAAGACTGCAACGCAATCTGAAGATTTCCAAATCATCGCAAATGTGCGACCAGCACAAAAATCACAATGAAAAAAAGCGCGACCTCAAAATCAAAGCCGGCGAAATCACAGCCGACAATCACTCTCTCGCTAGTCGTTGGTTCCCATCCTTGCGCAGAACAAGATGATCGCCCAACCGTCTCTCGTCTGCAAATTGAAATAGATCGAGCGATCAACGAACTTATCAATCAACAGGAGTATCTTGGTCCGCCACTTCGATCGCAGATTCTCACAGATCTCTGGTTTCTCAATGATGCTTCGCTTGTTGCAGCGCCCGCAATCGCCTTAGGAACCGCCAGCACAAATGCAGCCGTTGCACACTTTGCACTGCGATTGCCGCAGGCGATGGTTGTTGATGGCGGATTCGAGATTCTTTTGGACCGCACCGCCGCAGATCACAGAGTCTGCCTGCGCGGAATCGACGGAAAATCAACAGCATCTGCAGTCGATTCTTTCATCAAGAAATTTCTGCCAGAGTGGATCGAATCTGTAGCGATGTCATTTCAGAGTTGCTGAATTCGATCCGCGACATCTTTTAAAGCAAGGGCGTCAAGCAATGTTTGCAATCGGCCCGCAAGTATTTCCGTCAGATTGAAGCTCTCGTCGATGCGGTGATCAACTGCGACATTTTCCTTTGATCTGTATGTTCGGATTTTTTCTGCACGGCTTCCAGATCCGATCATCGCACTTCGCTGATCTGCGCGGCGCGCATTCGCTTCGGCTTGACGGCGTTCATAGACTCGAGCGCGCAAAAGTCGCCACGCTTTTTCTCGGTTCTGCAATTGACTGCGCGTCTCTTGCATTCGCACTTCGATTCCAGTTGGAAGATGAATTAAGTGAACAGCGGTTGCAACTTTATTGACATTCTGTCCACCCGGTCCTTGTGCGGTCGTCATAATTTCTTTGACCTCTTGCGGATCAACGGCATTGGCAACTTCTTCGGGTTCTGCAAGCACAGCAACTGTTGCAGTCGATGTGTGGACTCGACCTTGCGCTTCCGTTGTCGGCACGCGCTTCACTTGATGGGTGCCGCCTTCATATCCAAGAGAACTCCAAACTCCCAGCCCCGAGATTTCAAAGACACCGTGACTGATGCCTCCTACATCGCCAGCTTTCAGTTCCAGTTCTTCCCATTTCCATCCACGAATTTGACAATATCGCTGATACATCGCGACGAGATCGCCGGCCCATAAACTGGCCTCATCGCCACCGACGCCAGAGCGAACTTCCAAGATGATTTCTCCAACAGCGCGATCGTCGGCAGTGACTAAATCGCGAATGAGCGATTGGATTATTTCTTCGCGCTCTTTCTCCAGTTGAAGTCGCTCCGCGCGCGCCATCGCAGACATTGCGGCATCTGAATCATCAACGAGTTCGATTGCGCAAGTCAATTCTTTTCCTGCCGCGTTCCATCGGCGCCAACGCATCACCATTTCGTTCATCGCAGATCGACGGATCACGATCCCGCGTAGTCGCCGATGATCAGCCATCACAATGGGATCGAGCATCGCTGAAGTCAGCGATTCAAACTCGTTGTCGATTTCAACAAGTTTGCGAATGAGGTTGTCAGGAGGATTTGACATTGTGTATGGAGAACGATTTTATGAGTGGATAAAAAGAAGACACCGTGCCTGAAAAAGCACGGTGTCGAAAAATTCAGATTCGATGTCGCTACTTCTTTGTTTCGGGAGCTTTCGCTTCGGCACCATCTTTGCCCTTGGCGAAATATCCGCCAGCGAATTTTCGTTGGAAGCGTTCGACGCGACCAGCTGTGTCAACAAATGTCTTCTGACCCGTGTAGAACGGATGAGAACCCGACCACACTTCGACATTCAACTCGGGCACGGTTGCTCCGACTGTCATCACGACAGCTCCACGGAAGTTGACTTTGCACTCGGGGTAATACTTTGGATGGATATCAGGCTTCATAGTGTTGTCTCCAGATCGAGTCGAGCATTCTACGCGTAATTGATTTCAGCGCAAGTGGCAGGGGATCGAGGGTTCTTTGATGCTCGCAGAGCACAAAAAGTTCGTTCCAAGTTGACGGATCCCACCGCAATGCTATCTTTCAGGCTCAAGATCCCTCGTAGCTCAATTGGTAGAGCGGGCGGCTGTTAACCGCCAGGTCACTGGTTCAAGTCCAGTCGGGGGAGTTCAACCGATCAGCCTCACGCGAGGCGATCGGTTTTTTATTTGCGTGCAAGAGGAAAATCCTCTGTGATTGACGCCGGATATCTGCGATCGA
>CAMDEL010000212.1 GCA_945896765.1 Singulisphaera sp. GP187 | reverse complement strand
CGACATTGGAGATGTTCGAACTATGAGTTGGCGCAGCCAAACCAGAACGATTTGCCATTGGCAACTCAACTCGCATCCGAAGTATTTGCATTACAACCCATTCAAAAAGGTTGATCGATCCATCGCTTCGAACAGATTCAGAAAGAGTCACCCGAAAAAACTTGTATGTATCTGTTTCTCCAAATACCAACGTTGCGCAAGCCACATCGATCATCGCGAGTCGTTGTTGCGTGCTCAATTGTTGAGCAGCCCGCTCTAGTTCAATCACAGAATTTTCAATCTCTGGCATTTTTGAGGCAATAATTTTTCTTTGAGCAGCAGCTTTGGTTTGGTCTTGAGAGAGTGTCATTGCGAAAACAATTGCTTTCGCTCCATCCGGATCATGAGCGGCAGACAATAAAAGATCATCACAACCCGAATATTCCGCCTGAACGCGTGCAAGATTTCCCGCTGGCACAGAGCCAACAGCAGCGAAACTTGCCGCAAGAATTCCAGCCATCGGATTTGTACGACCACCAGTTTGCGCTTCATGCGAATGGGAAGGAGTTTGTGGCGGAGTCAGATTTATCGACTCCGGAAGCACGCCACCAGCGATCGCTTCAATTCGTTTGATTCTTTCGGCAAGTGGGGGGTGAGATGCAAAGAGCGTGTTTACCCCTTGGGAAAAAAGCATGTGATTGAACTGACTCGCCTCGGCGTGGTGCATTGTTCCAGATGCTTGTGCACCAATCTTGCGAAGAGCGCCACCAATGCCAGCAGGATTTCTTGTGTATTGCACAGCGCTTGCATCGGCAAGAAATTCTCGTTGTCGACTGATTGCCGCCTGCATAAGTCTTCCAAAGAAAGTGCCGATACATCCAATCACAATCAAACCAATTCCAAAGATTGCAATTCCGGCAGTTGCCTTTCCATCTGATTTTCTGGTTCTTGGTCCAAACATCGTTGACCTGAGAACGAAGTAACCCACATATCCAATCGCCATCAATCCAAAGATCGCAGCGATGGCGCGCATATTGATACGCATATCCCCATGAAAAATATGGCTGAATTCGTGCGCCATAACTCCCTGAAGTTCGTCGCGTGTCAACGATTCAATCGCGCCACGCGAGACACCAATGACCGCGTCTTGTGGAGTCTTGCCCGCGGCGAATGCGTTGATGCAATCTTCATCCAAAATGAAGACCGGTGGAATTGGCATTCCACTTGCGATTGCCATTTCCTCGACAATATTCAATATTTTTCGTTCGTTCGTCTCTTGAGACGCAGGGTTGATTCGAATTCCCCCCAGCGATTCGGCCACAAGCGCGCCGCTCGAACTCATCGTCAACAACTTGAAAACGAACGGAATTCCGATTATCAACAGGCTGACAATAATCGCCGCTGGAATAGCGTTTGGCATAAAAATGGCGGTGAGTAGCGTGATGGAGATTGTCACTCCAAGAACACCGATCACAAAGAGAAAAACAAGCCAACCTGTTCGACTTTGAGCCCGATCTTGATGTTCAAAGAAATTGCCCATATGCAGGATCAGAACTTCACTTCTGGCAGCACTCGATCTGTCGCATTCGCCTCAAAGAGTGTGAGTTCTGAAAATCCTAAAAGAGCGGCAACAAAATTTGAGGGAAACACAGCAATGCTCGTGTTGAAAACCATCACCGCATCGTTGTATGCCTGTCTCGAAAATGCAATTCGATTTTCGGTAGATGCCAATTCTTCTTGAAGTCCAAGAACATTTGTGCTCGCTTTCAAGTCTGGATATTTTTCGATGGACACTCGCAGACTCATCAACAGTTGATCAAGCTGACCACTGGCTCCTGCGACAGTCTGAATTGTCATTGCATCTCGAGGTCTTGCCCCAAGAGATTGAAGTCCAGCAACAGCAGAATTGCGGGCAGCGATAACCGCTTCAAGAGTTTGTCGTTCGTGCGACATATATCCTTTGACAGCCTCGACAAGGTTTGGGATCAGATCGCACCTTCGTTTCAACTGCACATCAATTTGACTGAAACCATTTTCCGCCCGCACGCGGCCACGAACGAGACCATTATAAATAGCAATCCCCCAAATGAGTGGAACAAACAGCACAATAGCAACAGAAACAATGATGGGCACCATGCCGAAAGAATACGTGGACACTACTCTTGCGTTGAAGTGACTGAACAACCCAAAGACCCATCCGTTCCTGCGCATATCTTGGAAAGCCTCGCCCGTTTGGGATTTGGAGAGCCCACCGAGATTCAAACCGCGATGCGCGATCCGATCTTGCAAGGCAAGGATGTTCTTGCGCTTGCGCCGACTGGCACAGGAAAGACCCTTGGCTTCGGCGTTCCCCTCATTGGCAATTTGTTGAACAACCCACCCAAAGGAAAGCGTGGTCCTGGTGGCGTGCGATTTGTCGAATCATTCGATCGACTTCGCGCGGTCGTGGTTTCGCCGACGCGAGAGTTGGCACAACAAGTCGCATTGGATCTTTCAGTCGTAGCGAAAGGAGCGGTCCTGCGAATCGGAGCGGTCTATGGAAAGAGTCCAACGGCGCCTCAGCGAGAAATGGTTCGAGGCGGTATAGACATTCTTGTTGGAACTCCTGGTCGATTGCGAGAGTTCTTTGACGAGGGATCGCTTTCGTTTGCCAATGTTCAAACATTCGTCATCGACGAAGCGGATCGAATGGCGGACATGGGATTTCTTCCACAAATCGAGCAAATTCTCAGCGCGATCCCAGCGAAGCGACAAGTGATTTGTTTGAGCGCAACTCTGCCATATTCAATTGAATCACGCGTGCTTTCACTTTTGCGCGATCCAGTCAAGGTCGAGGTTGGAACACGCAACGTGCCAATCAATCGCAAGAACGCTCGCTGTGATGTGGCTGACGATGACAAAGTTTCTTTACTCCTCGCGTTGATGCGCGAAAAGAAACTACGCGGAGTGGTGGTTTACACCCGGACAAGGCGCCGCGCCGGTTGGGTTGCTGAAGCTCTTCGCCGGAACGACATTACCGTGAGTCTTTTGCATGGAGATCGTTCGCAGCGCTGCAGAAATGAAGCTCTTTCTGCATTTTCTGAGGGCAAAGTTGAGTGTCTTGTTGCTACAGATGTTGCTGCTCGTGGGTTGCATGTGCCGCGAATTCGTACGGTGATCAATTACGACGTGCCATTGATGCCAGAAGATTTTGTCCACCGAGTTGGGCGCGCAGGCCATGGCGGCGGCGCGGCGGAAAG
>CAMDEL010000211.1 GCA_945896765.1 Singulisphaera sp. GP187 | reverse complement strand
GACGTGCATGTGCCAACAATGAAGCGCGCCGTTGAAGAACTTGGTTGCGTTGCGATCGGCAACGACCGCAATCTTTTCCACGAAAAGCTGGACATTTTGGCACCTTGTGCGATGGGTGGAATGCTCGATCACGCAACAATCACCAATCTTCACTGCGAGATTATTTGCGGAACCGCGAACAACCAACTGATGAATCCTCATACTGATGGAGCACTGTTGAAGAAGCGCGGCATTCTCTATTCACCAGACTTCATCGCCAACGCTGGCGGTCTGATTCGGCTCGGCGGATTGCATCTTGGCATGACTGAAGCGACCATCGATCAGAAGGTTGCGGCAATCGAAGAGACAACACTTGCCGTGATGCGAGAATCTGCTCATAGCGAAAGTGTTTCTGATGCGGCGATCGCTTATGCAAAGCGCCGAATCGATGCGGCTCGCAAAGTGAAGGAAGCGCAGTTGGCTCCGACATCTTGAGAGGCTGATCGCATTTCATGCCAAGCCAAAGTCTCGGTCGCCTCGAAATAATTTGCGGTCCGATGTTCTCTGGAAAGACAACGGAGTTGATTCGCCGCATTGAGAGCGAGCGTGAATTGGGTTTCACCACACTTGCGATCAAGCCAACAACCGATACGAGATATGCCCAACAGGAATTGGTCACGCACACTGGCCAGCGTATTCAGGCATCTGCGGCACTGAACGCAGCAGAAATTCTCACGCGTGTTGGCGAACTGCGGATTTCGAAGCGCATACAAATCATTGCGATCGACGAAGCGCATTTTTTCGGCGAAGAACTTTCACAAGTGTGTGCCACGCTTGCATCGGAGGGATCACGCGTCATCGTTGTCGGATTGGAATTTGATCACCGCGGCGATGTCTTTGAGCCATTTCCCTCATTATTTCCGCTTTCAAACGACACGACTCGGCTTGTGGGAGTTTGTGCTCTCTGTGGCAACAAGGCAATACACACGCAACGAATGATCGCGAATTCTCAGCGGATCGTCGTTGGTGGTGTTGGCGATTACCAACCTCGCTGCGAAAAGTGTTTCGTGCCATCGCGAGGATGATTCGCAAAGCAGTATTCTCATGCGCACATGCAGCAACTCACTGGCTTGATTGGCATTGGAGTTATCCTTGCAATTGGATTTGCGCTTTCTACGAACAGACGTCGAATCAATGTGCGAACGATCGTCTCTGGAGTTGGAATTCAACTGTTGCTTGCATTTCTCTTTCTGCGATTTCCACCTGTTGTTGGCGTCTTTGATTTTTTCGCTGCTGGTGTGACTCGTGTGATTTCATTTGCAGATTCCGGCACGTCCTTCATCTTCGGAAAAGCCGCAGACCCAAGCGGTCCGTGGGGGTTCATATTTGTTGTCAAGGTGCTGCCCATAATTATTTTCTTTGCATCGTTGATGGCTGTCCTTTATCACTTGGGAATTATGCAGCGCCTTGTGGCAGTGTTGGCATGGGTCATTCGCCGCGTACTGAATGTCACTGGTGTTGAAGCTCTTTCTGCATCAGCGAATATTTTCGTTGGTCAGACTGAAGCTCCACTCACCGTGAAGCCGTTCATTGCAACGATGACGCGATCGCAAATTATGGCTGTTATGACAGTGGGTTTTGCGACAATCGCAGGCAGTGTCATGGCGGCATACATCGTGATGCTCGGTGGTGATTCAGATGAAACTCGCATTCTGATGGCGAAACATTTGATGACCGCCAGCGTGATGTCTGCGCCAGCTGGATTAGTGATGGCGAAGCTGATGCTGCCAGAAACCGAAACTCCGCGAGATGAATCGCTTGATGCTCTCAAGACGATTCCAAAGACCGCCTGCAATGTGATGGATGCGGCCGCCGAGGGAGCGACAGATGGTTTGCGACTTGCGCTGAATGTTGCAGCGATGCTTGTCGCTTTCGTTGCACTCTTGGCGTTGTTGAATTATCCATTGACAGCGCTGAGTGAAATTGACTCAATCGCAGCGTGGCGTGCCGCGCACGGAATCCCAGTGCTGACATTTCAAAATATCCTTGGCTATGTCTTCACTCCCCTTGCTTGGTGCATGGGCGTGGGCTCGGAAGACGCGCGCAAGGTTGGTTCACTCATGGGTCAACAAATTATCGCTACCGAATTTGTGGCATATGTCGATTTGAGTGCGTCGCTTCGTGACGGAACGATTGGCTTTCGGGCAGCGCAAATTTCCACGTATGCGCTCTGCGGATTTGCGAATTTGCCGTCGATTGCAATTCAAATCGGCGGACTGAGCGCGATGGCGCCAAATCGACGCGGCGACTTTGCGTCGCTTGGTCTGCGCGCAATGGTCGCGGGCGCACTCGCCTGTTGGATGACTGGAAGCGTTGCAAGCTTGTTCATTGGGTGATGATTTATTTTCTTGATGCATAAAGTATCTTTACGCTGCGCATGGCTGACGAACATTCAAACTCCAATTCCTCATCGGCCGCGCGAAGTCGCTCGAGTGGGTGCTGCGGATGCTCGGGATGCGGAACGATCTTTGTACTCGCGCTTCTTGCTGCGGGGATTTATTTCGGAGTTCGATCGTGTGACAAGATCAGCGATGCCATCAAAAATTTCTCCCTCGTACAAACCACGATCACCAGCACCTTGACCAGTGCACTGGGGGATCTGCAACCACAAGGTGGACTGCTCGTTGGCTGGCGTGAAATCGATACGCGTGTGAAGTTCGATCGCGAAACAACGGTTGGTGCGTTTGGATACAAAGTCCCCGTCGGTTCCGTGCATGTTTTTCTGGATGTTCCTGGCAGTCGCGCTCAATACATCATTCCATCCAATGGACCAAACGACGAATATTGGAATGCTCAAGCCATCAGCGAAAGCGTCATCATGCTGACTCTTCCAGCGCCGATCGTGAATGACAAAGTGGTCGAGGTTCAATCAGATCCTGGAAAGATAAAGGTGTATATCGACAACGATTGGATGGAGCATCTCATTCCAAGTGGCGGCGACATAGACCAAGCGAAGAAACTTCTTCGACAAGCTGTCATTGAAACTGCACAATCCAAGCCTGCACTTGCAGAAGTTCGAATCGAGGCGCGGCAAGTTGCTGCGAAATTCTTCGGCGAACTTTTCACCAGATCGCTTGGGCGACCCGTGACCGTCGTCGTGCAATTTGCTGACGAGATTGGCGCTCAAGTTGGTGGACAAGTTGGTGGTCTAGGCTCCAGCGATTTCCCAAAGTAATCCCAAGGTTTTCAAAGACTC
>CAMDEL010000210.1 GCA_945896765.1 Singulisphaera sp. GP187 | reverse complement strand
GGTCCAACTGGTCGAATGCTGACACGATCATTCATCGGGACTCGGTCAAGTCCAACAAGCCGAACGACTTCTTCGATCAGGTCGATTTCGCGGGTGATGTCGATTCGCCTTGGAGGAATCTTGCAGGCAATAATTTTTCCAGCGACGCTGGGCACAAAACCAAGCACAGTCAGAATCCTAACGATTTCGCTTTGTGAGATGTCAAAGCCTGCGATTGAGAGAAGTCTTTCAACGCGCAAGCTGACTGTGTTGATCGCAGGGAGCGGCGATCCAGCTGCAACGGATCCGCCGAGTGCGGTGCCGCCGGCAGTTTCAAGAATCAAAGAAACCAATCGCTCCGCAGCTTCGTCGACTTCGGCTGGATGAACGCCGCGCTCGAATCGATAACTGGAATCGCTCGAGATTCGAGTGCTTCGACCCGTGCGACGAACTGCAACCGGGTCGAACGATGCCGCTTCGATGACTACATCCGTTGTCTTATCCGTGACGGCAGTAAGCGCTCCACCTTTCACTCCAGCAAGCGCAACAGGTCGCTCGCTGTCAGCGATCACTAATTCACCGCCAGTAAGTTTTATTGGCTTCGCGCCATCTCCGATCGGCAAAAACTCTTCGCCCGCATTTGCGCTGCGAATTTTGATCACATTGCCACGCAGAGTCGCGAGATCGAAGACATGCGAGGGTTGTCCATATTCGAAAAGCACAAAGTTGGTGCAGTCCACCACATTATTGCGTGGAATTTGACCGATGGCGATGAGCCGTTGTTGAAGCCACGCAGGGCTTGGGCCAATCTTCACCCCGCGAATGACACGCGCTGTATATCGAGGACAACGAAGAGGATCATGATTCTCGACGGTGATTGCGCTGGACGTGGATTCATTCGAGCGAGGAGCGTTCACACGAGGAAAGTGAATCGTCCGATTTGTTGCTGCGGCAATTTCGCGCGCAAGGCCAAGATGCGAGAGGCAATCACCACGATTGCTAGTGGTCTCGACCTCCTGAGCGATGTCATCTCCCGCAACTGGCTCGGAAGATTCACAAGGAAAACCGGCCGCCGTGAGAACATCTGCTTGCTCCTGCGCCGAAGCGGGGGAGGACAAATATTCGTTGATCCATTTTACGCTGGTTCGCATCTGCGGTGCAAGACTACCGAATGCGTCGGCGTGTTACTCTCTCGCCATGACGAGATTGTTTGGTCGATCTGCGGTGTTCATCCTGTTGACCACTTTCGCATTGCTCCCTTGTGGATTCGTGGGGTGCACCGATGTGCGTACCACGCGCGTCGATTCCCCAAAGACACCCGAAGATCTATCAGTCGACGTCACGATTCTGACTGGAATCTCCGCAAAGGATTTGCCGCAAGCGCATCTTCGTCAGGGAAAGTTCACGGTTCTTTCTGATGGAAGTTTGCGCAGCGATTATGGCGACAGTCTGAACTTCTTGACTCGCCCAGCCCCGACGCGTTGGTTGTATCGAAGTCAAATTGATGGACTTTGGAAATTGGCAGGAGATGAAGGGTGGCTCGAGACATCCGCATCAACCATTGACGTCTGGCCGGGGTCGTTGCGACCGGCGAAGAATGAAATTATTTACATCCTCTTCTTTCATGCAGAGGGAATTGATTGGTGGTTCGTTCGACGATTCCAAACTTCAGATATCCCTGATCCACACGCTGTCAAATTCGTTCGAAGCCTTTGTGCTTTGGCGTGGTCGACGGATCGCAGTCCCGACCGAAATCTTCCGCATCGATATGACTTTGGTCCAAATCCATACGAAGGATTTACGAAGGCGCCGCCTTGGTCATTTGCAAAGTCAACACCTGTGAACCCTTGATTGGTTGAACTTGATGAGCCTTCGAAAGAATTTCGCTCCAAAATTTGCGGCCATCACACTTGTTGCAGCAACAGTGTTGACATCGTGCAACACACTGCCGACACAAGAGCGCAATTTTGGAAAGTGTGGCATTGGCTTGGTCATTTGGTTGCGCCAGCCAAAGACTTCGCAGTATCAATATTTTACAATTGACGGCGGGGTTTTCGCATATGGAGCAGGAGTGACTGCGCTGAACATGAAAACCTTTTGGCAGACGGACCTCAGTGTCGATCAATGCCAAAAGATTCGCCAGTGCGCACAAGATGGTGGTTGGTTCAGCGAATCTCCGCCGTCGAGTTCGCCAGAAAAAGGTGATCTTGTGGCAGATATTGCGGTCAATTGGGATGGTGGACGACAGCAGTTCACTGCCAGCGGAGATCAGCCTTCTGTCAAATTTTTGACTGATTTTCTAACCCAGATTTCAGATGTTCGATTTCAGCGCGCGCTTGATCGTTTGCCGACAGCAGGCGAGCAGCCGAAATAGGACACTGTGCTCAAGCGGTGGATTCTTGGGGGATAAGTCAGAAATAAAAAAAGGCTTTCTTTTTGATTCCCTATGAATGGCGCCTTACGCTTTCTTGGGCGCCAAAGAAAGTATTCTGATGATCGATCAAAACGAAACTCTCTTAGCAGAGCAATGGGGAACCCGAGTCGAGTCTGCATATCTTGAACACAGAGAACGCATTGTGGATCTCTTGCGTGCAAAGCATCCATTGTCAACAGTCGAAGACGCAATGCAAGAAATTTTTTTGCAGTTGCTTTACAGAATGCCGAAATCGCCACTCGCAAGAGAAGTGACTCTCAGCGCTGCATATCTCTTCGAGTGCGTTCGTCGGCGACTTCTGCGCACACTTGGAAATGAGCAACGCAAACTCGAATCCACTCGAAATGCGTGTCGCAGAGGAGCGATCGACTCATCACACTCCACGAATCAAAAGACCGATCCAGTTCATTCTGGCGATCCAGATTTTGACGAAGACCAACTCGCTTCTGCGCTTGAGCAGTTGTCACCGAAGCAACAAGAGGTACTGCGATTGATTTGTGCAGAAAATGTGCGGCGTCACGATGGTTCAAAGTCGCTTGGATGTGGAGAAAACTGCTTCGGAGTTCGCAGACATCGTGCGTTAACTGCGCTGCGCGAAATCTTGATTCGTGACGAAGAACGAGTTGGGCGATCTGATCCTCGTAAGAAGTCGTCTGATGCGCCGACTTCTCCACGGCATACAGACGACACGGCGAGGGAAATATCGACCTAGAATCGTCAGCGAATGCCAGAGGCTGCGCAAATATCTGATCCGATCGTTGGTATCGATTTAGGAACAACACATTCGCTTGTTGCATTTTGCGATGCTGCTGGCCCACGTAT
>CAMDEL010000209.1 GCA_945896765.1 Singulisphaera sp. GP187 | reverse complement strand
ATTCGCGCGATCTTGTTGACGAGCGTTACAACCATTTTGGGCCTTGCGCCATTGGTCTTGGAGCCTTCGTTTCAGGCGAAATTTCTCGCACCGATGGCGATCACAATCAGCGGTGGGCTGGTGAGCGCGACTGCGTTGACGTTGATTCTTCTTCCATCGTTCATTTACATCATCGACGATGTCAAGAAAATTGCTGGGCGCATTTGGAATGGACCGCAGACTGTTGTCAACACCGATTCGGCATCGGTCAGATAGTCTGCGTTCTATCTATGGCAAAGAATCACAAGCGAAGCGGATTGGTGGTTGGTGTCGATCTTGGTGGCACGAACATGATGGTCGGGATTGTCGACGAACATCACAAGATTATTGCGACTGTCAAGAGAAAGACAAAAGCGGCCATGGGTCGAGACGCGGTCATCGATCGAATTGTCGGATCGATTGAACGCGCCTGCGAAGAAGCTGGAGTGAAAGTGGGATCGGTGGACGGTGTCGGCATCGGTGCGCCGAGTGCAATCGATTTTGAAGAGGGCATGGTGATCAATGCAGGAAATCTTGGATGGAAGCAAGTGCCGCTTCGCGCGATTCTTGAAAAACGCCTTGGAATGCCAGTCGTCGTCGAGAACGATGTCAACGCAGCAATCTGGGGAGAAGCGCAACTTGGCGCGGCGAAGTCCTGGACGGATGTCTTGGCAGTTTGGGTCGGCACAGGAATCGGCGGAGGGCTGGTGCTTGGTGGAGAAATCCATCGAGGATCATTTCATACCGCTGGCGAAATTGGCCAGATGATTCTTTTCCCGCGCGGTGGAGTTGGGCGCAGAACATTGGAAGAACATTGCAGTCGTTTATCCATGGTGCGCGCGATGGAGACAATCGTCGGCTTCTATCCTCAGAGCAAAATTCGCGCGGCATTTGCAGAGCGCGGTGAAGATGGAATGGTTGGGAGTTCGGCGATCGCAGAGTGCTATGCAAGTGGCGATGAGTTGGCGGTGCGTGTCATCGATGATGCGGCAGAACTGCTTGGAATGGCGATTGCAAATGCTGTCACACTTTTGTCTGTGCGCGCAGTTGTGCTTGGTGGCGGAGTGACCGAAGCGTTGGGCAAGCGATATGTTGATCGTGTGCGCGAGTCCTTCGAGTGGAATGTTTTTCCAAGCACTTTGAAGAAGTGTCACCTTGTCGTTGGTCAACTTGGCGATGCTGCGGGAGTGCTTGGTGCGGCTCTGCTTGCGCAAGCGCATCCGAAGAAATGATTTTGGCTGAGCCTCTGAAATGGGCGGCCAGTGTCGAAAAACGACAATGGGTGCCCATTTCGACCTAAACATCAACCAGCGGATGTCGATCGCGCTTCGAAAGCGTGAATGCCATACCCGGAACAAGCGGTGCAATTCGTTCGGCAAGTCTTGGCAAATATCCGCGTTCGCTGTTGGTGTGTCCTGCAAGTAACAGTGTGCGACCTCCGCGAACAACTGCGAGTTGGTCGTGATGCTTTGCTTCGCCCGTGAAAAAAAGCGTTGCGCCCGCTTCTGCCGCCGCAGCGAAGAGCGACATGCCAGAGCCCGCGCAGATGCCGATCATTTCGTGATGCGAAGGAGTTGGTGTGGAAGATTCCGCGCACTCGATGCGTTTGATGCCAAGAAATTTTCGAAGCCGGCGCGCGATGTCCAGCGTGGTCGCGGGTTCTGAAAGTCTCAACAATCGACCTTGCCCTTCGCGAACACTTGGTTGCGAAGCGAGCGCGTGCACTTCAATCGCTGGCGCTTCGTATGGATGCGCAGCTCGCAGTGCGGCGAGCGCGGCCGAGAGCGCTTTGGGGCCACAAACCATTTCGATGCGCTGCTCGATCACGCGTTCCAGTTTTCCTTTGCGTCCAGTGCGTGGAGCAGTTGTGGGTCCGCCATAAAAAGTTCCATCCACAGGAAAAGAATGTGAACACTGCGAATAGTCGCCGATGCGACCTGCTCCAGCGATTGACATCGCCGCGCAAATGCGGTCGACAACATCGACCGGTGCGAGCGTGACAATCTTGAATGACTCGCGTGCGGAAAGTGCAGATGCACAATCGAGTGGACGGCATTCGCCATCGCCAATTCCTTCAGCAAGCCAATCGTTGATGCCGCCCGCGACGGCATCGAGCGCAGTGTGCGGAGAAAGCAGTGCAATTCCAGCGCGTGCGGCTTGAGCAAGAACCGCGGTGGCAGGATCATGCGAAACAAGCTTGCGAATCGGATCAAAGAGCGGGGGGTGATAGGCGATGATTGCCTGGACGTTCAGTTCGCGAGCTTCGAGCATCACCTCTTCAGTCAGGTCGATCGTCAACAGAACTCTTTCGCATGGAGATTGCGCATCACCCAGCAAGAGTCCGACATTGTCCCACTCCGCAGCGAGTGCCGGGGGAGCGACCCGTGCAAGCGCTTTGACAAGATCGCTGACTTTTCTGGATCGCCCTGATGATCGACTTGTTGATTGCGTGGTAGGTCGGGTGGTCGCTCGCTTCGTCATTGGGGATCACGCTACCTGCTGGAACAAATTCGGGAAATGCACGTCACGCACATAATTCAAAACGTACAATGTGTATATCCATGATGAGCCGACCAAACGCGGGAACGGGCTCCCACAAGTCAGAGGCGAAGGCGCCAATGAGTGCGGAGCAGGTACGAAAGCATTTTGTACTCGATACAAATGTGCTTCTTCACAACCCCCAATCGATCTTCAAGTTCGAAGAACACCAAGTGGTCATTCCACTGACCGTGCTCGAAGAACTTGACACCTTCAAGAAGAACAACGACGAAAAGGGGCGTAACGCACGACAAGTGATTCGATCACTTGATCGACTGCGTGGCGTCGGTCATCTCTTTGAAGGCGTCGTCTGGAACGAACAAGGTGGATCTATCCGCGTGATGCGATTTAAGCCATCAGCAAACTATGACTTGGATCTCAGCATCACAGACAATCGAATCATCGGAGTTGCGCATGCATTGCAAGATGCTGGATTGCGCGCGATCTTTGTTTCCAAGGACATCAATGCGCGCGTGAAGTGTGATGCGATTGGCATCACTGCCGAAGATTTTGAAGCGGATCGTGTTGATGCAGATTGGTTGAACACTGGATTTATTACCAGCCGCGTGCCACGCGAATTGATTGACGATCTCTATTCAGAGCGCCAGTTGCCGATTGCTCGAATCGAAGCGGTGCCGGGAGCGATTCCACAGCGCAACGAAGATGGCGACGAGGAAAAAGTCACGCTCCTTCCCAACCATTTTATTTCTCTGGTGGATGAGAACGA
>CAMDEL010000208.1 GCA_945896765.1 Singulisphaera sp. GP187 | reverse complement strand
GGCTCTTTCGCCGCTGGAGTTACAGCCACTGCTGCAGCTTTCGCGCTCTTTGCTGCGACGGCTCCTGCAGGTCGCGCTGCGGCTTCGTCAATATTTGCAACAAGTGTTCCGACTTTTTGTTCTGTTCCAGACTTCACGACCAATCGAATCGCGCCAGATGCAGGGGAGAGCAATTCCAGAGTCGCTTTGTCTGAATCAATTTCATTCAACAACTCATCCTTCTCGACCCAATCGCCGTCGCTCTTGCGCCATGTTCCAAGAGTGACTTCTGTTATGGATTCGCCTGGACTTGGAACGACGACTTCAACCATGTGTGTTACCTCGCATTATCACTTCGCCTTTTCTATCTTTTGTTCGCAGCAGGCTTGCGCCCACTGGTTGCATTGCTTTGTTTCGCCTTACCATTTTGATTCTCGCCTTCATTTGGAAGAAGATCCGCCTTGGCAGAAATTACTGCGTCTTCTTTTTTCTCCGTTGCCATAGATGGGAAGACTTGAACCAGCAGAGCATGCGCTTGCTTTTCGTGCGTCTTAGTCGAACCCACCGCCGGTGTCGCCGAATCTGGACGGCCGACATACTTTGGATTCACACCAAACAAGTCCAACATCTGTGCTTGCACAAATCGATACGCGCCTATATTTCGCGGTTCTTCTTGGACCCAGTGCATCTCTGCGCCGCGGTACTTTTTCAAAAGAGCTTCGACATCTTCGGCAGGAAACGGCGCAAGTTGTTCGATTCGCACAAATGCGCAGTTGTGATCAGCAACAATTTCTCGCTGCGTAACAAGTTCGTGGAAATATTTTCCCGTGCAGAAGTACACACGAGAAATCAGCGGCGCCTTCTTTGCATCAGGGTCATCAATAACGCGCTGAAAATGTCCTTGAACAAAATCCGACCCAACACTTTGCGCCGCAGGCAATCGCAACATGCTCTTGGGCGTCATGATCACCAAGGGCTTGCGGAAATTACGCTTGAGCTGCCTGCGCAGAACATGAAAGAGTTGCGCGGTTGTCGATGGATAGACCGCTTCAAAATTATCGCCCGCTGCCATTTGCAAAAAGCGCTCGAGTCGTGCGGAGGAATGCTCTGGTCCTTGGCCTTCATAACCGTGAGGCAGAAGCAGAACGAGTCCAGCGGCACGGTTCCATTTCACTTCTCCGCTGGTCATAAATTGATCAAAGATGACTTGTGCGCCGTTGGCAAAATCGCCGAACTGCGCTTCCCAGATCACAAGCGCATTTGGATCTGTCTGTGAATATCCCAATTCAAATCCGACAACCGCATTTTCCGTCAGAGGACTATTCCAAATTTCAAATTTCCCAAGAGTTTCAAGTGGATTGAATCTGCCGCCAGTGTCTTGAGAAATCACTACAGCGTGTCGATGGCTGAATGTTCCGCGCTCAACATCTTGTCCGCTGATACGAACGGTCGAGCCATCCAAAAGCAATGTTCCATACGCAAGGAGTTCTGCTGTTGCCCAGTCGATCTTTGCATCGGTGTCTATGTGAGAACGACCAGCAATCGTTCGAGCGATCGTTCGATGCGGAGTGATGTGATCTGGAATTGTCGAGATGACCGATCCGATCTTGACGAGAGTCGAAAGCGCGACGCCTGTTTCGATGTTTTCGTTGTGATACGAATTTCCCAATTCCTTCCAACGCCCTTGAAATGCAGCGATTCCAGGGAAGACAGGCTTTGCCTTCACAGCAGTCTGCGCAGCATCCATTCGGTCGTAAATTTTCTTGACGATCCCTTCAGCATCTTCAGCCGAAAGAACTCCTTGCGCAATCAATCGATCTCGATACGTTGCAGCAACAGGAACATGCTCACGCACTCTGCGATACAGCAGCGGTTGCGTGAATGAAGGTTCGTCGGTTTCGTTATGGCCATTCTTGCGATAGCACCAGAGTTCGACGAGTGCATCGCGCCCAAACGCTTGTCGGAATTCAGTCGCAGTTTGCATCGCCCACACGCATGCTTCTGGATCATCGCCATTGACATGAAAAATAGGGACGTCATACGCCTTCGCCAAATCAGAGCAGTACTGACCGCCAAAAGTGTTCTCTGGATTCGTCGTGAATCCAACTTGATTATTGATGATCACATGAAGCGCGCCGCCGACGTCATATCCAGTCAGCTTCATAAAGTTGAAGCACTCCGACACAGACCCTTGTCCAGGAAAAGACGAGTCGCCATGGACAAGCACAGGAATAACTTCTTTTCGTTCGCTGTCTTCGCGTAGATCTTGCTTTGCCCGCGTTCGTCCGAGCACGATTCCGTTGACAAATTCCAAATGCGACGCATTGGACGATGCGGTCAGATGCACCATTCCAGATGCGGTCTTTCGATCAGAGCTATATCCTTGATGATATTTCACATCGCCGCCACCTTCAGAGAAACTTGCAGTCCATGTTTCTTCGAATTCAGTCAGCACTTGCTCGTATTTCTTGCCAACGACATTCGTCAACAAGTTCACTCGGCCTCGGTGAGCGAATGCGAAACAGAATTCACGCGCGCCAAGTGTGGCGCCAGTTTCGATCAGTTGATCGAGCATCGGAATGATCGTGTCCGCACCTTCCAAGCCAAAGCGTTTCTTACCGACATATCGCATCGCTAAAAAAGATTCGAAAGCATCCGAATCGACGAGGCGTTGCAGAATGTGTCGTTGTTGTTCTTGGCTGAAGTTTGGCTTGCCCCGTGATTGTTCGACGCGTCGTTGGATCCACTGACGTTGGTCAAGATTTGTGATGTGAACAAATTCAACGCCCGAATGTCCGCAGTATGTCTGCTCCAAAAGTGCAACGATGTCGCCGAGTGTTGCAGGCGATGCAATGGGCAACGAACCCGCGCTGAACGTTATTCCCAAGTGCTCATCGCCCAAACCGGCGCTTTCAAGCGTCAAAACGTCTGGAAATGGTCGGGTGGTTCCAAGTGGATCAAGTTGCGACGCAAGATGTCCAAATTCGCGATAGCGATGAATGAGAAGGTCGACTTTCCCTTGCGCTTGCCAATCAAATGCGCCATCCGTGGTGGTCGGTGAGGCGTTTGACGTTGCGCTCGCCGCCGATGTTGCAGTCGTTCCAGTCGTAACTCCCTTCGGCGCAGGAGCTGGACGCGCAAGTCCAAGTTCAAATCCCGCAAAAAACTGGCGCCATGCGGGATCAACGGATTCGGGGTCGCGACTCCACTGAGCGAAAAGCGAGTCCACAAATGCGGCATCCCATCCGTTGATGGATTGCCTCGCAGGCGAGGAGGATTCTAATTTGTCGTGGCCTTCGTTGGTCAC
>CAMDEL010000207.1 GCA_945896765.1 Singulisphaera sp. GP187 | reverse complement strand
ATCAGCCTTGCCGAAGTCGAACACGTTCAAGACGCGTGCGTTGGAACCTTCAGATCCAGCTGTTCCAGTGTTGCTGAAATTGGCATAGATCTTATAGATCGTTCGATCACCCACGATGGACGATTCAGTTGTCCAGCCGGTGAAAATTGCGCTGGCGGACGAAGTGATGAGCGCGACGGCTCCCAGTAGTGCGTAAGTCTTCATTTCTTTAAATCTCCCTTTTTTACTTTCTGCTGTTTTGTTTCAGAGTGGAAATCCACCAAGAAACACACAACTTATTCAAAGTCTCAAACCAGATTTTTTAGATTCACCTTTTTCGAGACTCCCAATCTCATCAAGTTTCCCCGTCACACATTGCGACGGAACTGATGACATTTGGAATATGTACCCAATCTGTGAAAGGTCAAATTTTGCGGTCGATTTTTCTCAAAAATCTTTTAAGTCGTTTGACGGGAACTATCTATATGAATCCTAAATAAATCAAAACAGCGTTCATTTGATAAAAAGACGGCTTCTAGGGCTGGATTCGGCCTCTTTATAGCCCCGTTCGACCGCAAATATTTTCCTAGATTCCAGCGCCGGTTGAGCCATCGCTGCGTGCAGCTCGCTGGTAATGCTCGCGTTCGCCGCGTCCACGAAGGGGGTAATCCTTGCGAAGCGGATGCGCGGGATAGTCCTTCCACATCAAGATTCGTCGCAAATCAGGATGACCTCTGAAGCGAATGCCGAACATGTCGAAGACTTCGCGTTCTGCCCATTCTGCTGCGGCCCAAAGATCGGTGACGGAATCAAGATAGAGCGCTGGATCATCTTGAATGCCGGTGGTTTCAAGCGATGGATCCAAAGAGACCTTGACGCGCAACCGCTGATTGAATCGATAACTCACCAAGTGATAGACCACTGCAAATCGCGCAGGTTGGGGAGCGGGGTATCCAAGATAATCAATGCCGCCAAGATCGAGAAGCATGTTGTAATCACATTCTGGATCATCTCGCAGAAAGCGCAGGATCTCATGGCATTTCGCAGCGGGCACAAGGAGTGTGGTTTGTCTGCGAAACTCTGCGACTTGCAATTTGGCATCGGGGAAAGCGCGCTTGATAGCGGCGAGAGAAGGATGTTCAAGTACGACTGCGGTCATTGGCTTGATCGTAACGAGAGTCGCTCAGTGGCGAAAGTGCCTTGATCCAGCAATCAGACAGGTCACACCATGCTTCGCGCACAATTCTGTGGTGTCTGCATCACGTTTCGAACCTCCTGGATGCACAATGCATTTGACGCCAGCACGAATGAGAAGTTCTGGCCCATCTGCAAAGGGGAAGAACGCATCGCTGCCCACAACGGGGATCGCTCCGTTCCCGGCGGAAAACTTCGCCTTTGATTTTTCGATTGCAATGGCGCAACTTGCGACACGATCCATTTGTCCTGTGCCTGCTCCCCAAAGAGTTCCGCCGCTTGCGATGCAAACTGCGTTGGATTTGAGATGCTTTGCGATGGTGAATGCAAACGCTGCATCGGCCAAGACTGCCGGTGTCGCAGCGGGGCCTGCAACATGTTCGAAAGATGCAGCGCGCACTGGCAGGGTGTCGCGCTCTTGGACCAGCATCCCTCCAGGAATCGATCGAAGTGCAAGAGGTCGATCAACTCGATGTCGAATCGCCCCAAGTGCAATCAGTCGAACATTCTTCCATCTTTGCGAAAGCGCTTCGAACGCCGCAGGTTCGAACTTTTCAGCAATGACCACTTCCAAGAATCGATCGCCTTCAACCATCAGTTGAGCCGTCGCCGCATCAATCGTTCCATTAAATGCGACGATGCTTCCGTATGCCGCGATTGGATCGCCAGCGTATGCAAGCAGAAATGCATCGGATGCTGAATCGGCAATCGCGGCTCCACATGGATTCGTGTGTTTGATGATCGCGCATGCGAATTGATTCGCATCGAGATCCGTCAAGTCTTGGACTAATTCCAAAGCCGCGCTTGCATCGAGGAGATTGTTGTACGAAAGAGCTTTTCCGTGCAGGAGTGGCGCGCCCACAACGGCGGGCTCGCGCGAACCTGGCGAGATGTACGCCGCTGCGCGTTGATGTGGATTTTCGCCATAACGAAGCTCATCAGATTTTACCAAGTTGACCGTCATCACATTTGGAAAATCGCGATTCGCTTTCGAATCAAACCATGCGCTGATTGCGCTGTCATACGCCGCAGTGCGCGAGAATGCAGCAGCGGCAAGTTCGCGGCGCAAAGCTCCAGTCGTCGAACCATTGTGATTGCGCAAGTCGGCACAAACACGGTCATATTGATCGGGATTTGTCACGACGCAGACATGCGAAAAGTTTTTCGATGCAGAGCGAATCATGCTTGGCCCACCAATATCAATATTTTCAATCGCCTCTTCATCCGTCACGCCATCGCGGCGTATGGTCGCCTCGAATGGATAGAGATTGACACAAACCAAATCGATCGGAGCGATTCCGTGTTCGGTCATAGAGGCGAGGTGCGATGCAGAGTCTCGCTTTCCAAGCAATCCACCATGAACCCGCGGATGCAGTGTCTTCAGTCGGCCGTCCATTATTTCGGGAAAGCCAGTGAGTTGTTCGATGGGAATCACAGGGATTCCTTGGGCAGCCAAAGCGGTTGCAGTGCCGCCGGTTGAAACAATTTCAATCCCGTGCTCCACAAGCGCACGAGCAAATGCAACAAGATCTTTCTTATCGCTGACCGAGAGCAGTGCGCGTCGAACTGGTACGAGTTCGCTCATGGCGCTGTTGCAGCCGCTGTGGATTTCGCAGGCACAATCGCTTCGCATCTTTGCACGGTGCCATTTGTGTTCATGAGAAACATGTCTGGATCAAGCGGGCCCGTGACGACAACCTGAGAAACCTTTGGCAGAGTGATTGCCGCCACAACAATTCCATTGCTCGTTTCAACAGTCGTCAGTGTGTGAGATGCCAAATCCCACAAAAGGATTCGCGATCCAACTTTGCAGAGTGGTTTTCCCGCAACCATACATTTCCATTTCATCACACCATCTCTGGAAAATGTCGCGTCATCTGCAAGAGGTTTCGCTTGAAGAGCCAACAAGCCTTCACCAGTCACTTGTAAATAAACCAATTCGCCGTCGCAGAAAACATCACTCGATAAAGGTTGTGTGGTCTGATATCTCCATCGAAGATTGCCGTTGGACACTTCAAGCGCCGAGATCGACCGATCTTCGCATGCGGCATAGATCGCATTCGCACCAACTCCGAGCGTTCCCTTGATCGCACCACCGAGAGTCTTGCGCCAGATTTGTCGTGTTGTGTCTGCATCTAATAGAGCAACTTGTCC
>CAMDEL010000206.1 GCA_945896765.1 Singulisphaera sp. GP187 | reverse complement strand
GCCGGCAATCCACTGCCACCAACGAAAAGTTTCTCCAAATATAAAAAAGCTGGCCGCGCTGACAAGAAATGGCTGAAGTTGCAAGACGCCACTGGTGATCACGATGCCAATTCGAGCGATGCTGATGTAATAAAGAATGTGGCCAATTGCAATGCCGACAAATGCGCTGATTGCTAGATACCAAAGAATGTCAGCGGGAAGTTGCGGGACATACGCGCCGTGATCGCGACCGTAGATCAACATGAGTGCAATGAGTCCCACCGCTGTCATTTGGCAAATCACCGCAAATGCAATGACTGGGTGATACTTCCCCATCCAGCGACGAACACTCAGTCCATACATTCCATATCCCAGCGCACTCAGCACTGCGAGTGTTGTTCCTTTGATGTTGAATCCACCAAGCGCGGAGTCGCCACCGAGCAATATTGGGAAGAGGCCCAGCACGAGAATGCATGCACCAAGGATGTATCGACGACTTGTGATGATCGGTCGTTCGCTTGGAACTAATAAGTATGCACCGATTGCGACCCAGATGAGTTGCGTACGCAGGCCGAATGTGACGAGCCCTGGATTCATTTCGTGAAATGCAGCAGTGAAAGCACATTGCCCACCAATATTTGCGATTGTGGGAATGAGTGCAGCAAGCCAAATTCCCGCGGGCAGTCGTTTGCGCCAGATCGCCCAACCAATCACAGGCATCCAGAAAATTGCGCTTGCACCATATCGCCAACCGTTGTTTGTCCAGAAGTCAACGTGATCCGAAAGATGCCGCAAGAAAAGTGGCACCGTCGACCAACTCAGCAGTGTCAGAAGAAGGCAAGCGATTCCAGTTGAAATTCCTGTACGCGCATGAATTCTGCGAACTCCAGCGATCACGTTCGCATCTTCCAAGCAAGAAATGCCAGCGCAATAAAGATCGGCAATGCGATTGCTGTAATCGTGATGACGCGATCTTGTTTGCGTGAACGCGAAAGTGCGTCGGCATAAGGAATCGTGCTGAAGCTGACCATGTCATATCGCGGCGTATAAAATTGCGGCACGACACCGTGCAGAAAGTGCTCGAACTTCTTTCGCATACGAAAAGCCCGAGATGCAGTCTTATCGCGCATCTCCACAAAATTCGTCAACGCCATTTCGGCGATCGCGTCGGCATTGCGCTTGCGATCTTGTTCATATGCGGCAAGTGCGCGCGGAATGTCATCTGAGTGCGCAGCAAGTGCGTCGGTCAGCGATTCGCAATCTTCGAAACTCGCATTCGCGCCTTGACCAAAGAACGGAACGATTGCATGGGCGGCGTCTCCAAGCAAAACTGCTCGACCGCGCATAGACCAAGGCCAGCAGCGAATTGTCAGCATTGCGCCGACTGGGTTGGTTGCGAAATCGTGATCGAACGTCGGCATCATCGCGAGTGCGTCTGGATATTCGCGCTGGAAATGTTCTCGAGCAATGACTGAGTCGCGGATCGAATCGAATCCGTTGGGATTGGTGTCCGTCGATTTGTTCGGCCAAAAAAGCGTGCACGTGAATGAGCCGTCAGGATTGGGAAGCGCAATCATCATCGATGCGCCACGCGGCCAGATGTGCAGCGCTTTCGGTTCCATCGCAAACGGCGCATGCTTGCCAGAAGTCACAGCAGGAATACACATCTCTTTATAGCCGTGACTGAGCCACGATTGGTCATAATCGAAGCCTTCATTTTTCTGCATGATTCCCCGCAGCGCGCTGTATGCACCATCGGCACCCACGATCAGGTCGGCAGTGACTGAACTTTGCTGAGAAGTGTTGTCGTCAATGAACGAAACGCTGCCGAGTGCTGCGTCGAGATGCGAACATCTCTGGTGGAAAGTCATAGTCACCCGCGACTCTGCCGCTGCCGCATTCAGCAGCGCCAAGTTGAGTGCACTACGCGAGACGCTTTGGATTGCATGTGTCGGATCACTGCTGTAGTTCTGAAATGCCAGCGCGCCAGCGCGAGAATGGATCATTCGTCCAGGCATTCGGATTGCATGTTGCAAAATGACATCTTCAAGTCCAGCGCGGCGCAAAGCTTTCAGCCCACGCGCGCTGATTGCAAGATTGATCGATCGTCCAGCAAGAAGACCACGGTTGCGCGGATCGCCGCGGCGTTCGCGAAGATCAACATTCCATCCCGCACGAGCGAGATAGACCGCAAGCAAGCATCCTGCAAGTCCTGCGCCGACGATGATCACACGTTTAGACATTGGCGTGAGTGTAGGACGCGATGCAGATCCGCTCATTCAGCTGAGCGCTTCAATCAGGCGCCAGCAATCGATGAAGCGGGTATAGAGCGGGGCAGGTGCAACGCGAATGACACTTGGATGGCGGAAATCGCAGACGATTCCGCGAGGAAGCAGCGAATCGAAAAGCTTTCGCGCGGCGACTGGGTCGCGATTGATGCAGAGCGATAATTGACAGCCTCGCTCGCTGGTGGAACTTGGTGTGATGACGCGAATATGTTCCGCATCGCGCGTGCGCAGCGAGAGTTCGATGAACCCAGTCATTGCTCGAGCCTTTGCAATCAGTCGTGGCATCTTCGCTTGGTGAAATTGGTCAAAGCTTGCCAACAGTGGAGTCAGTGAAAGAATTGGCGGATTGGAAACTTGCCACGCATCTGCGCCTGGAGCTGGATCGAAGTTCGGTCCCATCTGAAATCGAGTTGCAGGATTTGTTCCCCACCAACCTTCAAGTCGTGGCGGTGGATTTTTATGATGTCGCTCGTGGATGAATGCGCCAGCGACTGCGCCAGGTCCACCGTTGAGATATTTGTATGAGCACCAACACGCAAAGTCAGCACTCCAGTCGTGCAGCGAAAGCGCGACATTGCCAATGGCGTGCGCAAGATCCCATCCGCACTTCGCACCGACGGCGTGCGCTGCGCGCGTGATACGAGCCATATCCAGCACTTGCCCTGTGTAGTACTGAACGCCTCCCAATATGACGAGCGCAAGTTCGTTTCCGACACGCGTGATGGTTGCCTCGATGTCTTCGTGACGCAGGCATTCTTCGCCGTCACGAGGCGCAACTTCGATCACATCGACGCTTGGATCGCCGCCGACCGCACGCACAAACGAGTGCACGGCAAATCGGTCGCTTGGAAATGCGCCACGTTCCATGACGATTCGCCGGCGCGATCCATTGACAGAATCTTGCGGGCGATAAAAACTCATCAAGAGAAAATGCAGATTGACTGTCAACGAATTCATCGCGATCACTTCGTGTGTCCGCGCGCCCGTCAATTCCGCAAGATGTTCCCGAAAAAACTCGTGATATTTGATCCACGGACGACGGCCGTGTACATGAGCCTCCGCGCCCATC
>CAMDEL010000205.1 GCA_945896765.1 Singulisphaera sp. GP187 | reverse complement strand
TTCGCGAATCTTTAGCAGTCAACCCTTTGACCGTTTTGACAAGTTCTCCCAGTCAACTTCCTCTGGAAGCATTGACCGCTGAGCTGGTTGGGAATTATGCGGTGCGAATCCGATTTAACGACGGACATGACACGGGATTATTTTCGTGGAAATATCTGCACGAGATTGATCCGACCTCGAATATATAAATCTCAATGGCTGCCCACACGCGAATAAGCGACAGCGAATTTATGGTCGAGAAGTTGTCAGTACCAGTCTCGATCGAGAGCGCAATTCAAAATCCCTTCACCCTCTCGCTGGCTGTCTCGCAAGCAAATTTGGGTTCGACAATTGCGCATGTCAGTAATGTTGAATATCTCCGCTGGATTGACTGCATCTCAGATTTGCATGGGATTTCTTGCGGACAATCACGCCAGCAGCTTCTTGCTCAAGAGCGAATGTGGTTTGTCTCCCGCCACGAAATCGACTATCTCGCCGAGGCATTCGCAGGAGATCGTCTTGGTTGCGCGACATGGTTCTCAAGATTCGGGCGCACGACACTTCAGCGCGAAACACTCATCTGGAATCGCGATCGAGATGTCGCAGTCTGTAGAGCCTCGAGCCGCTGGGTTTTCATGGACCTCAAGTCACGCAAGCCAACTCGAATCGACGACTCACAAGTCCAGTCATTTCAATTACTTGCGCTTCGATCCGCCCAAGGCTGAACTATACCTAAGTTCGCATTTGCGATAGCAGTCTTAGCAGCCACTCTCCTGACTTCGAGGCTCTACAAGTAATACGGTTTTTTGTATCGAAAAGATCCCGTCATATCCGAAATAATGTGGGTCATATTGGCGAAGGAGTCAGCGTGACAAACAAGCATCTTTCTCCCCTCCGCCCCGCCGACCTAGTTTCATATGTCGGCGGGGTTTTTTAATTGATGGTTGAGATAAATCCCCTCGGATCACGATGGGAACTCATTGACTTTGCAAGCAATCCAACCTAAATTTTAATTATGAAAACATTCAATGCAATTCTCGTCTGCTCAGCACTCGTTCTCCTTGTTGGTTGTGGAAGTGACTCCCCATCATCGAATGACCCACAAGCATCGACTGAAAAGCCTGCCTTAAAAGCACCAATCCCAGATAGCCCACCATCGAAGATCGGAATTTCATCAACGACTGAAGTTCCTGCAGGCACAAAGAAGAAAAATTAAGACTTGAGTTCAATCACGTTTTACAAATCTGATTGATTCTCGAATTCTGGGAATCAACTCATCAGTCGCCGAATGACGCTCAGTCCTTCGGCGAGTTTTTGTTCTGGCGCTGCGAAACTGATTCGAATGTGTGTGTCGTGAGAACTAAACACCCCTCCTGGCACCACGATCAATTTCTCCGCGACTGCACGCTCGGCAAATTGCGCTCCAGTCATTCCCATGCGCTTTGGAATTTCTATGAATGCATAGAACGCACCTTGCGACGGAGTGACATTGGTGACATCAGAAAGAGCCTTGACCACCATATTGCGCCGCGCGACATATCGCTCGATGATCGGAGAGAGATCGACATGAAAACATTCGGCGGCAGCTGCTTGAAAAGGTGTCGGCGCACAAACAAATAAATATTGCTGCAACTTTGCCATCTGCTGAATGAGCGGTTTGGGACCCGCGGCATATCCAAGTCTCCACCCAGTACATCCATAACTTTTTCCAAAGCCACGCACTAGAAGCATCGACGACGAAAAACGCGCTGGACTTGGGCAGCGACCATCATCGAGCGCTTCTGGGAATGTGAATGCGTCATAGATTTCATCTGAAACCAACAGCACGCCGCGATCACGACAAAGTTCGACAATTTCCAAGAGTTCTGCTGAAGTCAAGACCACGCCACACGGATTGCTCGGGCTATCGATGATGACCATCTTTGTTCGAGGCGTGATCAGCGGCGCAATACGCTTCGCAGTCATGCGAAAATCAGGATATGTATCGCAGAGAACTGAAACCCCGCCAGCCATTTTTACAAATTGCGGATAGGCGACAAAATAAGGATCTGGAATGATGACCTCATCGCCATTTTCGACGAGGGCCAGAACCGCAAGAACCAAACCTCCGGTTGTTCCAACAGTCACCATCAGATCGCTTTCTTCGCTCGCCTTCCAACCAACATCTTTTTCAAGATGCGACCAAATTGCAGTTCTCAATTCGGGCAGGCCTTGCGTCAGCGAATATCCGTTGCGATCCTCTTCGATCGCTCGAATCGCAGCGCGCTTGATTCGCATATCAACGGGAAAGTCTGGTTGACCAATTGAAAGATTAATTGGATCTTTGATCGATGCACCAAGGTCGAATGCACGACGAATACCAGAGGCATCAATGGACCGCACACGGTCCGTGAAAAGCCTTTCGAGATCCAGTTCTCCCGCATTCTGCGAGGAGGTCATATCACTTTTTCTTAGCGGCTGGTGCTGCTGCTGCTGCCTTCGCGCCCGCTGCTGGCTTTGCGCCGGCCTTGCCTGCTGCTGGTGCTGCACCATCAGCTGCTACTCCCGCAGCTTCCTTCTTCGGCTTCTTTGCAACTGCCGCCTTGATCGAGCGGACCTTTGGCAAAGAGAGTGCCGTGTTCTTGGCTGGGTTGAAGAGATCGAGCTCCGTCAACTTCGCGATGCGTTCAGCTCGCGATAGGACATTGCGGTGTTGATTGAGTGCGCCGGACTTTTGTTTCAGACTTGGATGAATGCTCATGACGAACCTTTGAAGAGTTTGGGATAAAAATCGCGGAAGTCACCATTACCACGACCAAGCGCCTTCCACTTTGCGCCGACCGCACGAATACTTGCTTCCAGTGCCTTCACTGGCCCCCCAGCTCGATCATCCCACCCGAACCCGGGAAGGACAATGACTTGGGACCGAGCATTATGACTTGAAATGGTCACGGCATCAAGCCCTAAGCCACGACAAAATGCAATCATTTCTCCAGCTCGGTCAGCTGATATCGCATCAGCAATGATGAAATAATTCAACCCCACCACTCTTGGATCGCTTATTGGAGGCGGTCCAAGGGGTGAGAGGCCCTGATTTGCCCCTGCAGAAGCTGTTGAATTGGTTGATTGTTGAATTTCTGGAGTTCGATCCCCTGCGGTTCTTTTGGGACCGTTCGAGCCTGAAGCTGTTGCAGGCGCAAGCAAAAGCGGATCACGCGTTTGGGCAAGACCTTGGCGAGCTTCAATCCCAACATTTTCTGCCGCAGAGAATCCTGATCGATATCCAAGGAAATAAATTCCAATCGCGATTGCAATGATGATCCCACCAACAACAACGGCAATTCCCATCGGAAGTCGCAGAGCTGGCGGAGCAGATGTGATGAGC
>CAMDEL010000204.1 GCA_945896765.1 Singulisphaera sp. GP187 | reverse complement strand
ACTCCGCCCTTGCCGCCGCGTGCTGCGATGCTCTTGCCCACGATCGTTCCTGAAAGATCCATCGCGAGCGAATAGAAATCGCCATTCGCCATGGTCACGCTGCCTTCGCCCGCATCAATCGTTCCAGTATTGGAAATCGCGGCCTTCGTCCCTGCACCAGAACCATCAGCTCCCATTTGCGATCGGCTGACTGTGACCATCACAGGACCAGTTCCATCTTGAATAAAAACTTTATCGCCAGCACCCATCGCAACATAACCATCGCCAACATCAATCGTTCCGCGATTAGCGACATACTGTCCGACAAGCGCAACGGACTTTGCTTGAATGAGACCTTCGTTGGTCACCTCGCCAACAAGATTTGTGAATCGATTTCGCCCTGCAACGAAATCGCTGTTGCTCATCGCTCCAGCGGCGGCAAAGAATCCGCCGACATTGATCACTGCGCCATTGCCGATGCGAAAACCTTGCGGATTGACGAGATAAACAATTCCATTCGAAAGCAATGTCCCATCGATGCGCGTTAATTCCGAACCAGTCACACGATTCAACACGCGCGAACTTGAACTCGGCTGAATGAACTGCATGATCTGACCTGCCTCGATAGAGAGACGGTCGTATTCGATGATCGCACCATTACTCGCGCGAACAACGAGACGATTTCCATCTTGCGAGAAAGAAACATTTCCGCGCCGAACGCGCGCGCCTTGCGCTCCACCTGCATCAGCCAAGCTGGTGATCACCAACAAGCTTGCGCAAGCGAATGCGGCAACATTCAGCGATGTGCGCAACCACGACAAACCGAAAGAAGACGAGATAAAAGTAGAATTGGCGTTCTTCATGGTGTATTTTTCTTTTGCAATAAAAATCAGTAAACAAATGAAGCCGAGAACCAGAACTGACTGCTGCCACTTTGGACATCGAGTTGATCAATCGAATTGAGCGCCCACGCCCAATCAACTCCGATGGAAACATTGTCGAGAATGGAAAGATCAAGACCAACACCTGCGCTATACATCGGTGTATTCACTTCAAATTCAAACGCATTACTGTTCGAGATCGTGCCGCCGTCAAAGAATGTGCTCATCACAAGATCCCAGTCGGGACTTGCGCCATTGGAACTATCTGGCGCCCAGCGAAACGGGCGATCCACAAATGGAAATGTGCTTGTCGGCGTTGTTGCTGCAAACATCCGTGGAAGATGCAATCGATATTCAACCGTGCCAACCAATGCGCTATCGCCGGCATTAATCGAAGTGGCAAATCCGCGAACGGTATAGAGGCCTCCCATCGTGTACTGCGAGAGTGGCGTCAAGCGATAATCAAATGCGTATTGTCCACGCAACGAACCAAAGAGTTCGTGAACCAATGGCTTGTACATCCCAGTATTTTTCCCCCACGCTGAATCAAACCACGGATCCAAATAGATCGACCCATAGACCGAACCATTGATCGTGGTCCAATTTGGAGATGTGTCAGAGCGACCAAGATTGTCGAGCGACTCTTGATCTGCGTTTGTCGTTGTATATGAAGCGCCAAGACTGCCTTGAATTGCCCACGTGTCGCCAATTGCAAGCGCGTCAAATGTTCCGGATACTGTCACAAAGTTTGCATCGCCAGTTGTTTGAAAGAGTTCGTTATCCGTATAGGAATTCCAGACTCGACCAGAGCCATCGAAGTCAAGAAAAAAGTTTTGCTTCTGATAAAAAGTCCAAATCAAATCGCCTTGAAATCCCCAATTGCTACCGTTGAAATCTTCGCCTGCAAGACCAACATCGGACGAGTTGTAATTTCCCCAATTTCCCGTCACTCTCCAGCGAAGATTTTTCATTGTCCCTACACGCGCGTCGTAATAGCCGCTGACGGACTGCGTCTGTGTGAAACTTGCTGTCTGATATTCGATAGCAAGAATGTCATCATTGTTCGACAACTGCGTCGCCAAGATTCCAACTCGCTGCTGCCAATAACTTGTCTGCTCCGTACCAGTGTTTGAAACCGACGCGTAGACATCAAAGACATTTTTTTCTTGAACGTAATAATCCAGCACCACTTGGGCCGAAGACGGCTCACTGGTCACTGCTGCACTGACGGTGCGGCCAGGAAATCGACTGAGCGAATAGAGATAGTCGTCTAAGACCGTCTTTTCAAGCAGATCCCCTTCTTGGATGGGAGATTCTTCCTTGATCGTGGTTTGCCTTGCGTCGTTGACCGATTCCTCTTTCGATTCAGTTCGCACACCAGAAGTGACCGTGCGCACACTGCCAACTTGCGCAACGACGACATTGACTGTGTTTGGCGTATCGGCAGTCGGCGCGGCATCCATGATGCAAGCAACACCATTGACGCCACCTGCATTGACTGTTGCGACAACAGCTTTCTGGATGATGACTCGCGCGGAATCAGTCAGCGAACCATTTGTCGCTGCAAGTTCGGCCAGAGTCAGCTTGACCGAGGCTGCGTTGGCCATTGCGTTTCCCGAATAGCGAATTCCACTTGGTGAAGACGTTTGATAGAGCGTGACCGATGTTTGCATCAACTGATCAATGCTTGGCATTTGAGGATGATTCGCTGGCTGCAACTGAAAAGTGAATTGGGTGGACTGCGAAAACAAGCCTTCGTTTGACCAAGTTGTTGCTTGCGGCTTGGGATCTGCCGCTGGCTTGGACGGAGCGACAACTGGCGGAGCACCTGAAGCTTGTGAAGGCTGGATATTGCTGCCTGGTTTACGAGAGTCTGGAACCGCTGGAATTGCAGAGGGTGAGTATGACTGTGCGAATGTTGTCGCCGTCAGACAGAGGATCATGAACCCCGAAGCCAGACCAGAAATCAGACGCTGCTGACTGAACGGGTGGGGGAATAAATGAGCGCTACTTCTCTGGTTATCCATATCTCAATTCCTTCGATATTTTCCAAATCATGTGAGAACTAATGACCATGCAAAGACTATCGCACGATGCGTTTGCCCGCATTGAAGTTGAGCATTCGACCCCTGCGTTATCGCTCCAATCATTTCGATTCGCTATTTGGCAAAATCACCGTTCCATCGGGGCGGGTCATTGCGTTGATTCGCCTATTCCCATCCGAATCGAACCACGACATACCAGCTCCACCGCTTGAAAAGGTTGAAGCAACGATCCGCACTCGTTTATCCTTGTCATACCAACGAAAGCTCGCCGACCCGTCACCGAGCGTCCGACCGCTCATCCGCGTGTTTTCATCCATGTCGAGCCACAGAACACTGGCATCACCATCCGCATTCGTCCCTGCTCCAATTCGCACCTTGCCATTGCGGTCATACCACTGAACACCTGACTGACCGTCGGCAAATGATGCCGCCACAATTCGCACTTTGCCATCG
>CAMDEL010000203.1 GCA_945896765.1 Singulisphaera sp. GP187 | reverse complement strand
TCCCACCAGATTCCTTCACAAATCGAATTGCATTTTCTTTATGCGGCATGCTGACAGCTGCTCCGCAAAAATCCAGTGGCGCGTGTCCAAACAATTCTGCAAGCGTCGCTTTGAAAGGCTCCCACGATGGCGCGACACCAATTGCGAAGAGGCGCGCATTGAAATTCGCCGCACGAAACCAACGATTATGAATCTCTGGCGACCGCGAATGAGAAACTGGATATGCGACAACACCAAAGACCTTCGTCGACTTATTGATCGAGCGAAAGCCCCAATCGCGCACCAATTCTTCCACCGTCGGTTGACCTGGCGCAGTACCGTGATCATCAGCGCGTGCATACGTCAAGAATCCGCCGAACTTAGGCGCCAAGACACGGCTCATTAATCCATGCTCGCCCATACACAGTGCGATTGTCGGTTTCGCTCGCGATGCAAGCAATTCGAATGCTTCAATATTGTCACGAGCGGTTCGTGCCGTCCAAACAACCTTTGCGATCGCACTTCCGGGATCAGACCACATCTCTGCGACCCGCGAAGAAAGTCCCGGAGGCCTTCCACGAAAATCATGAAACGAAAGTATGACTCGAGGGGCATCCGATTTTCCCGCGTTCGAAATCCTCGCAATTTCACGTGCGGAATCTCCCATCGGAGCGCGCGCGTGATAGGTCGACAATTCCACATCGATGTATGCAGGCGGCGGGACCGCGCTGCTCGCGGCGCGCCAAGCTGCGATGCGCTCATCATCACTGCCAGAAAATGCTCCACCTTCAGATTCATCACGAACCGTGACGATGCAAGGCAGTGGCGATTCTTGCACAAGTCGAACGATTGCAGCAGCCGCATGCGGATCTTCGGCAAGCGTGTCAACGCGCCACTCGACTAAATCTGCGCCGTGAGACTTCGCAGCCTGTGCGGATTCTAGAGCGCGACTGACCGCATCTGTGCGTGCGACGGGAATGGCGACGGCGATGAACGTCACGCCGTAAGAATACGTCACACTCGGCAAACTGTCCTCATACACCACACACATCGCTAGCATCAGGAATAATGGAAGACGATCCCACAATTGAGGAAAAAGCCTATCAGTGGATGCGCGGACATCTTTCCGGATTCCTTCGATTTGATGGTGAGCGCGTCGCGATCAAGATTGCCCCGCTTCCTGATGGTCGCTTTGTTGCGCCGGTGATGGTTGCGATGCTGATGGCGGCCGACACTGTGATGGAACTTCCAGATGATGGCGATACTGATTTGCATCTCATGATGTCTCTGGAAAAATTCGACGAGCGAACAGACCAAAGTGGAAGCGCAGATCGTTGGCGCACCTATCACGGTGATCCACCAGATGTGAACTGGGCGTGGATCACGATCGATGCGGCGAAGTTTCAAGGATATTTCATCGACGGCGAAGTCTTTCAACGCCCCAACACACTCGATAAAGGTGGATCGATGATCTGCCGCGCGCTGAACCAATCAAAAATCGACACGGTTCGTGCTGCAATTCACGTCCAATATCGCACCGATGCTGCTGACCCTCTGGTGGTCGGAGTCGATCCCGGTGGATTTGATATTCGTCGACAATTCGACATTATTCGTCTCAATGCCCCAGAAGGCAGAGTGATTTCCGATGAGGCGTCCGCAGTTTCTGTGTTGACGGCACTCGCGAAAGAAGCATAAAACACCGATGATATTCTACGAAATGTGCCGTAGAATCAATGGACTTACAACGACCAATACTTTCTGAACTCGAACACGGAGCTCCACGATGGGACAACACGACGGCAAACAAAAGTTTCCAGGCACTCTGAACAGTTCAATGATCGATGGGCCAGAAGGAATTGCGGCCCAAGAATATGCCAACAGTTATGGCTCTCCAGGTTTCGACGACATCACGCGCGTCTATGTCACTCAGCGCTATGAAGGATATTCGGCAGAGAATCAGGAATCTTGGCGGACACTGTATGACCGACAGATGTCGTATCTCGAAGCATCTGCATCGGATGTGTATCTCACTGGTGCGCGCTCGATCCGTCTGGTGCGCGATCACATTCCATATCTCGAAGGTCCGCAGTCAATCAACAACTATCTCAAACAACTGACTGGATGGCAAAGCCGTGCAGTTCCAGGATATTTGCCAGCGAAAACTTTTTTCGCATGTCTTGCGCGCCGCGATTTTCCAACGACAGTGGTCATCCGTCCCAAAGAATCGTTGGACTATCTGCCAGAGCCCGATGTTTTTCACGACATTTTCGGTCATGTTCCACTGCATGCCGATCCAACATTCGCAGACTTTCTGCAGACATACGGCCTTGCTGCATCGACGACCAACGATCCATTTCACATCGAACGACTTGCGCGACTTTTCTGGTTCACTGTGGAATTTGGATTAATTCGCGAGAGCGGACGCGTAAAACTTTATGGATCGGGCCTCATTTCAAGTCCAGGCGAAAGTCGACATGCGCTGGAAAGTTCAGAAGTCGATCGACGACCATTCGATCTTGAAACCGTTTGCTCGACCAGTTTCGAGATCGACCACTATCAACCAATCTTGTATGTGCTTGAAAGTTTCGATCAATTGCGCGATGCGATGAATTCATACTCTCAGCGTTTGCTCAATGAACAAAAACCGGTCGGTGCAGCGCGATGAAGCACGTTGAGAATCCAACGATTTCCAACAGCGAATTCGCAGCGCGACGTGAACGCGTGCTGCGTTCGCTTGCACGCGACGGAAACGCAATCGGACTTGTTCTCGCTGGCGATGCGGATCACTCTCTTTCGAACGCTTGGCGACCAAATCCAAACTTCGAATATCTCACTGGCATCACCGACGAAGCCGGCGCGATACTTCTGCTCGATCCTGGTCATCCAGTGAAGGCGCGGCGCGCGCAACTCTATCTTCGACCATTGAACTCTGAACTCGAACGCTGGGATGGCTTTCGAGAACCTGTCAGTGCGGCGCTGAAGTCTCGATATGGAATCGAGACAATCATGCGAACAAATTCATTTTCGCGCTTCTTGCTCGAAAGTGCCAAGCGCGCAAAGCGATTCGCGTGTCTTCATCCATTCTCCCCGCATACTGCGCCAGTTTCTGCAGATCTTGCCATCATCCGCGAAAGCACCGCACGGATTCCAGGTTCCACAATCGGCGATCAAACGCAACTGCTTCCATCCATGCGCGCCGTCAAGAGCGCCGAGGAAGTTGCGTGCGTGCAACGCGCTTGCGATATCACCGCAGTCGGATTCGCGGCTGCGTTGCTTGCCGCAAAGCCAGGGCGAACCGAATTTGATGTTCAAGAAGCAGTCGAACACGCATACAAATCTGCAGGAGCGCGGGCGACGGCATACAACACAATTTCTGGGAGTGGTTTCAATGCGACTGTCTTGCA
>CAMDEL010000202.1 GCA_945896765.1 Singulisphaera sp. GP187 | reverse complement strand
TGAGCCCAATCAATTAATGATCTGCAGTTGGCAATCCCATGCCTTGTCGAGCTGGATATGGCGGAGTTGGGACAATCTTGAATGGCTGTTCGCGAATCGCTTTCTCCATCAAGTCAACAGCAACATCCATTTGCGGATCGATTCCACCTCGCGATGGTCCACCATGCATCACAGCAGGATCATCAATAACCACCACATCGGGATCAACACCGTGACCTTCGACACCCCACGTTCCATCAGTTTCGTAAAACGCAAATTTTGGTACGCGCACGCCGCCACCATCAACAAGTCCTGGATTGCCTGAAATGCCAACGAGTCCGCCCCATGTTCGAGTTCCCACGAGAGGTCCAAGTTTCGCTTGACGAAAGAGCCACGGAAACATATCGCCGCCCGAACCAGCGAGTCCATTAATCAACATCGCCTTTGGACCAAAGTGTCCATCCTCTGGCCATGCTTGACTGCGTGTATCGCGCCGCGCCCACCAATTCGTCACAGGGCGATCAAGTAGTTCAATGAATCGCGATGGAATCTGTCCGCCACCATTCCAACGTTCGTCGATGATGAGCGCATCTTTGCCGCGCTGTCCAATGAATTGGCGCATGAGATCATTCTGTCCATCAGTTCCTGTATTTGGAACATAAACATAACCCACACGGCCGTCGGTCTTGCGATTGACATACGCACGATTCGCTTCGATCCATGATCGATAACGCAAGTCTGCATCGCTGTCGATTGTTGTGACCACAACACTTCGTGCAGTCTCGTCTCGAAATGGTTTCGCAGAAACCAACAGCGTGACCGTCTTGTCTCCAAGACCAGCGAATGCAGCCCATGGGGCTTTCTTCAAGTCGATTGGTGTGCCATTCACGGCGAGAATAAATTCGCCTTCCTTTACATTGACTCCAGGAGCACGCAGTGGATTTCGTGCGTCGGAATCCCATGCAGCGCCTTCATATATTCGCTTGATTTGATAAGCGCTGGCAGTCGAACCGTCAGGCGCAGGGGCAGAGCCAATATCAAAGTCAACGCCGAGCAATCCTGTGTTGGTTGTCGAACTTCCTTCGATATCACCGCCGTTGTAATACGCATGACCAACATTCAACTCCGAGATCATCTCTGAAATGATGAACGAAACATCTTCGCGACTATTGGCATCATCAACGAGGGCGATGTAACGCGCACGAATTGCAGGCCAATCAACATTGTGCATGTTGGGGTCATAGAAAAAGTCTCTAAAGACGAGCCATGCATCGCCAACCATTTGCCGCCATTCAGTGCGTGGATCAATTTCAACCATCATCGGTTTCGTCACGACTGGTTTCGAAGCTCCAGCCGCTGAAGCATCGACGATGCGTGCGTTTGCACCTTCAGGTACGAGAATCTTTTTCCCGTCAGCGGTGATGACAAATCCACCGCCGGTGGTAACTGCTTTTTCAGCGGGTTTCTTTTCGCGAGCATCAATAATCTTGATTCCGCCGTTATCGCCGCGACGTGTATAAATCAGAAGGCCTTTGTCATTGACTGCAAGATTTCCAAATGCACCTCGAATCGCTCCAGGAACTCGAACCGCTCGCGATTCGATGTTGTCGAATTCGATTACGAATCCTTTGCGCTTCGGCTTTTCAGGAGTTGCAACTGGAGCATCTGTCTTGACATCTGTTGCAACAACTGGAGGTGTTTCAGGAGCGGGGGTGGGCTTCGCGTCATCACCATCCGCAGGTTTCGCGTCATCATCCGCGGGCTTTGGATCCGCAGGCTTCGCATCATCATCCGCGGGCTTTGGATCCGCAGGTTTCGCGTCATCATCCGTTGGCTTGTCATCACCATCCGCTGGCTTCGCATCCTTCGCATCCTTTGCGTCCTTTGGCTTCTTTGCAGGCGCAGGAACTTCTTCGTCACTTTCTGTCGTCTGCCACGCGGCCTTCACACTCGCACGCAGCGGAATTGCAAGCAAGACTTCAGAATTGTCATAAATCCAAGTCGAATCCATCGATCCATACTTTGGAGTGAACTCTTGATCGCTGGTGTAATACAACCATTCTCCAGCACGATCGAATGTCGGCAAATTGCTGCCGAAAGCAGGCGAAGTGACTTCATGCTTTTCGCCGGACTCCACGTCATAAATCACGACTTGGTTTGAACGACCAGATGTATCGGACTTGCGATATGTGAGCCACGATGAATCGTGACTCCACTTCACTCGGGGAGCACCGTCGTTCCACTCTTCGCGGTCAACAAGTTTTTCTTCGCCACTGGCAACATCGACCACGAAAATTGAATTCGTCATTGCGGCGAATGTGATTTTCTTCGAATCAGGGCTCCAGTTCAGATCCGACTTAAATGCTCCATTGGACTTTGTCAGTTGTCGTTTCACACCTGTTCCATCCGCAGGCATAATAAAAATTTCGTATCCATTCTCTGTCGAATCATCAAAGAATGCGATCGACTTTCCATCGGGGCTCCAGGTTGGCTCACGCTCGGCGACTCCATTTGTAGGAGTCAAATTGCGAGGGATTCCGTTTTCAGCTGGCAGAGTCCATATATCACCCCGCGCTGCAACGATCGCGCGCTTTCCAGTTGGAGAAATGTCCCACCCGTCGATGAATGCGCTCGCATCAATAATCTGCGGGCGCAATTTCGAACGTGCGCCTGGAATCTTGACATTGACCGTTCGCGTTTCGCGGGTTGCAAGATTGAGAACCATCAAGCTTGCGCCATTCTGAAAGACGATCTCGCCAGCGAAGCCGTCGTCTGGTCCGATCGACGGCCACTTAATATCGAAGTCTGCAAATTTCGTAAGTTGACGGCGATTTCCGCCTTGCGCATCACATGCCCAAATGTTCAACCGATGCTCTGGCCCAGCATCGCATAAGTAATAGAGCGTGTCGCCGTGCCACATTGGAATCGTGTCAGTCCCTTCCCATTGTGTCACTCGCTTCGCGGTGTTGTTCGTAAGGTCATACACCCAAATGTCTGTCGCCATTCCGCCCCGATATCTTTTCCAAGTTCGAGTGTCCGTTGAATGTGGTGTGTATGCAAGAAACTTTCCATCGGCACTCACAGTTGGATTCGCGCCGTATGGGGTTGGGAACTCTGTTGGCAGTCCACCATCTGCAGAAACCGCCAAGATTTGCGGGGCGCGTGGATATGTTCCCATTCCAGTTGCACTGAACAAAATGCGTCCATCTCTCATCCAGTCGGTGGGAGTTTCTGCCGACGGGTGATATGTCACACGCTTGGGAATGCCACCATCGATTGGTGTGACATAAATATCTCGGTTGCCTTCGTAATTTCCCAAGAATGCGATTGATTTTCCATCTGGAGAGAATCGCGCAAAGACTTCTGCGCCTGGAGGATCTGCAACGGGTTGTGCGGTTCCACCATTCTTGTCGACAGTCCACAATCCATTCGCATATGAGAAGACGATGCGACTCTGACTGAT
>CAMDEL010000201.1 GCA_945896765.1 Singulisphaera sp. GP187 | reverse complement strand
GTCGCAACCGCTGGAGTCGGAAGGCCAGTTTGAGAATCGTGAGAGCAGAGTCCATCGAAGAGCGATCGCGAGATACGCAAATCCTGCATGTAACTCATCCGCTGAGGATCGAGAGTGAAAACATCACTGCTTGCGAATTTGATTTCCGCCGGAAGGCGAGAGGGATCGAAAGTCAGCAGTGCGCGAGCCAGCACGATGGTCGCGATGATGAAGAAAGAGGCGACAATCCAGCGCATCGCAGGAGAGAGTACGCCTTCAAGAAATGAACGCAGGATTATTTCTTTGCGGGGGGAGAGGGAGGGGTCGCGGGCTTGCCGGTTGTACCGCCGGAAGCACTACCTTTGCCACCCAAAAAAGTCTTCTGAATAGTGTCGACAGTTTTATTGACTTGTGCATATGCCTCGACAAGCGAGTCTGGTTCGCTCGGTGCGGGCAAACTCTTAATTTCTTTCAGCGTTGGCTCGAGCGCTTTCATAACTGATGCAACATCAACTTGAGATGCCAATGGGACTTGATCCCTCATATAGATAGCAAGGCTTCGATTGACTGCTCGAATCATTTCGGGATTGACGGTTCCTTTGCGGATTTGAAGAACGATCGATCCGAGGGTGGCGACAAATGCCGTTCGAGCAAACGCCTGGCTTGCCTTTGGAACTTTCGGCGAAGTCGAAAATGTGCAAAGCGCTTGAATGTCATACGCGGCAACCATCCAATCCGCTTCCTTTGCGGCACTGGAAGAGATAGTTTTCAATACGCCGTCCGCTTGGCCACTCGTCAATTCAATTGGTGTTCGCAGAGTTGCCAGCCCGCCAGCGGCGACGAGTCGCAAAGAAGCGTTCGGTTGGTTCTTCATGACAGTTTGATCAGCGAGCAATACGATCGAATCTGGGCACTGCAGTGACTTCACAACTTCAAGGGCGTTGGTGGCGTTGAATGCGGAAGGACTCGAGATTATTTTCTTCAGGTCCGGCAAAATCATCGCGGCAAACAACGGTCGAAATGCAGGATTGACCTGTTGATTCGTCATCGAAGAGACAAGCATTTCTCGTCCACTTCGCACATCGGACGGGTCAACGCTGTTCAGTTTTTGAATGGATAGAGCAATGAATTTCGCAACCTCGGCCTTGGTTGTCGGATCGATCGTGGTGCTTTGAGTAATCTTCTCCGAGAGCTTTTGATCTTGGAGTTTTGTCCCTGCCTGTCGAGCAGATGCAACTGTCCCAAGTGAAAGCACCATGATGCTCGCAATCGTTCCAAAGATGATGATGCGGTGGAGGCTCATACGGGTGAAAGAGTGTAACGCAAAGAGAGTACACTTCACTTATGTTGGCGATTGTCCTTGCCGTCTGTCTTGGATCTCAATCTGGGGCAGGAAATCCGACCCCACAAGCGCTTTCAATTGCCGAAGGTGCTCGAATCCGCTTCGCAAATGTGCTTATGCGCGAAGCATATTTGATGGTTTCGCCGACCGACCTCTCTCCCGCAGAACTCGAAGCAGCGATATTTCTATCCCGAAAAGCTGCGCTTATGCAGCCTGACGATATCGAGCGATGGCACATGGTGCTGTCGCTGGCTGGTCTTTCGGGCGATATGTCGCCTTATGCGGCGGAGGTATCGCAAGAGGTGATTGGTCGTCTCGTCAAATTATGTCCAGAGGATCAAGTCTTGCGCCTACGAAGAATCTTGTTGGACATCGAACGGCGAGAAACCGCTGTCGATCGAGTGAATGCATTTAAGAAGTATCTCACCCCAGAGGCGATCAAAGTTATTCAAGCTCCAGTCGCGTCACGCATCGCATTTGATCTTGCGTTGTTCGAATCTCGCAGAGGTGATATGGAAGCGTTTGGGAATTATCTCATGCAGAGCTTGACTCTCTCGCCTGCATTCCCCGCCGCCGCCGAGACCTCGGCTGGATTCATCAACGAACGAATCGATGATCCCGTTGGAGAGTGTGAATTGTTGGTTACTGCCGCATTAGCCAATCCAATTGAAACTCGTTCTTGGAGTCGCCTCGCCGCTCTTCTGCTTCAAGAGGGTGCGTATGGATCAGCGGCACGCGTCTATCAAATTGCATTGCAGTCGATGCGGTTAAAAGAAGATCTCGAATATGTTCAGAATATCCTTATGACGGATTATGCCTTGGCACTTTGGGGGGCGGATCGTCCGGCCGATGCAATTCAAGTTTTATTTCAGTTTCTCCATGATTTAAAACTCAAGCAGTCGACACTCATTCAATCGAACAATCCTGGGATGACGAGAGCTCAATGCGAGCTTGCGGATTTCACACTTTCTCCACTCTTTGCCATGGTTGATGCGACAATTCGCGTAGAGTCGAAAGATCCTGGCGCGGCAGTTGCGATCACAACAATGGTTGCGGCGGCGACCGTTCAGTCGGAACTTGACGATCCCAATGGAGCTCGCGAGAAAAATGCCGCAGCTATTGCATCCAACCCCGAGTTCGCGGCCATGGCGCGCGAGGCAATGGAGTCCGCCGCAAAAGAATTGCTCGATGCCGCTACTTCCGCGGTTCTCCTCGACGCTGATGTTTCCGCGGTCCAAGGTTTGCTCGATCTTGCAGAGCGCAGATTTCCACTCAGCGACGATACGAAAGTTCGATTCGGTGCGTGGAAGAAACTGAAAGAAGGTGATGCGCCAGCGGCGCTCACGCTGATCAGTCAGTCGACATCAGTCCAGCCTGCGACGCTGTTGATTCGCGCGAAGATTCTGACTGCGATGGGTGACAACAAAGGAGCCGCGAAGATTTATCTCGATATCACTCGCAACGGAACTGGTTCTCTCATTGGACTTTTCGCTTCAAGTCGATTGAAGGCATTGTTGGGGACAAGTATTCCGGCGAGTGAGTCGGTTCGAAAACTCGACGGGTTGATCGCATCAATTTCCCCAATGATGGAGCAATATGTTTCTGGGCTTGCGGCCCCGATTTCTTTTCATGTCGTTCCAGAAAAAGAATCTGTCGCGCCATTCGACCCGATTCGATATCGAATGACCTTGAAGAATCAATCGATCATTCCATTGGCGATTTCTTTGGCGGGGCCGATCAAGCAACATGTTCTATTGCAGCCACGGATTTCCTCGGTGACGAATACTGGTGTCAATCGTCTCGTGCCTCAGGTCATTCCTTTCGACCGCGCGATCGAACTCGCTCCTGGCGAATCGATGTCGATGAATTGGGACTTCGGCTGGACAGAGGTTGGTCTGCGAATCTGCCAAGATCCGCTCTCAGGAGGAATCGTTGATGTCCGAGGCTCCTCGAATTTTGACGCAAGCGCTGGTTCTTTTATCGTTGGAGAGTTTGGTGCACAACCGACTGTTCATTCTGTTCAAGTGAATGGCGTTCGTCTCACGCCCGAATGGATCTCATCGAAGATCGCCTCAGTCGCCAATCCAACAACCGACTCTGATCTCGTTGATCTTGTTCTATTGGCATTCGCT
>CAMDEL010000200.1 GCA_945896765.1 Singulisphaera sp. GP187 | reverse complement strand
TTTGCCGAGCGTGCAGTCGCGGAGAAATTGATCGTGGTGCCAGGAGGGGTGTTTAGTTCTCACGACACACACATTCGAATCAGTTTCGCAGCGCCAGAACAAAAACTCGCCGAAGGACTGAGCGTCATTCGGCGAATGATGAGTTGATTCCCAGAACTCGAGAATCAAACCTAAAGATCAAATAGTTCGTTTTCTAAAACGATAACAATTTTACTTTTTTGGTTTCTTGGGTGCTGCGGCAGAATCATTCGAACTTGAAATTCCAATAGTTGATTTTGGACTATCTGGGATCAGTTCTTTGATTGGCGGCTTTGCAACCGACCCCTGAGGATCACTGCTTGAATCTGGGCCGCAACTCACTACAAAAGCGCATGCTGAACAAACAAGGATTGGAAAAATTCTTTTCATGCAATGAGTTTAGATGCAATGGACTTTCAAGTCAAGATTCAAGACAATTCAAATTTTACATCAAGTAATTTTCGACAAAAACCCCGCCGACATATGAAACTAGGTCGGCGGGGCGGAGGGGAGAAAGATGCTTGTTTGTCACGCAGACTCGGTCGCCAACATGACCCACAGTATTTCGGACATGACGGCATCCTTTCGATAAAAAAAAACGTATTACTTGTTGAGCCTTGAGGTCAGGCGAATTGCTTGAATAATGCTTGCAAAGCATGCCTTTGCAAATGTGAACTCGTCCACAATTCAGCTTTGAACGGATCGAAGCGCAAGTAACTGAAATGACTGGACTTGTGAGTCGTCGATTCGAGTTGGCTTGCGTGACTTCAGGTCCATGAACACCCAGCGGCTCGAGGCTCGACAGACTGCGACATTTCGATCGCGATTCCAGATGAGTGTTTCGCGCTGAAGTGTCGTGCGCCCGAATCTTGAAAACCATGTCGCGCAACCAAGACGATCTCCTGCGAATGCCTCGGCGAGATAGTCGATTTCATGGCGGGAGACAAACCACATTCGCTCTTGATCGAGAAGATACTGGCGTGATTGTCCGCAAGAATTTCCGTGCAAATCTGAGATGCAGTCAATCCAACGAAGATATTCAACATTACTGACATGCGCAATTGTCGAACCTAAGTTTGCTTGCGAGACAGTCAGCGAGAGAGTGAACGGATTTTGAATCGCACACTCGATCGATTCCGGAATGGACAAATGCTCAACTATAAATTCGCTGTGCGTTGAGTTTTTGATGGCGGTCATAGACAATTATTTTTCTATAGTCGGATCAATCTCGTGGAGATATTTCCAAGAAAACAATCCAGTGTCATGTCCGTCGTTAAAACGGATTCGCACTGCATAATTTCCAACCAGCTCAGCGGTCAATGCTTCAAGAGGAAGTTGACTGGGTGAACTTGTCAGCACGGTCAGAGGGTTGACTGCTAAAGATTCTCGAATTGCGCGAGCATCAGCCGATGGCGACATTCGTCGCAGAAAAGCGATTGGGAAAAATGAAACTTTCCCGCCACGCCAACGGACTTCAAGTCCTTCACTGCGTCGAAGTTCTAAATGTTCAGGTGATTCGTTGTTTTCCACGATGGAAGTGTATAGACGCCACGCGGCAATCTTGACGAGTGGTGTTTACATGCCGCGGGAAGCCGATAGGGATTGCGCAGAATCGATGATCTTTCGATATTGATTCGCGAAGAATGCATTGAATTTGCGGCGCATGATTGTGGGCGACTGCTCTCGCTCGTCCCATAAACCACTTTGTGCAAAACCTCCCTTGATCCAACCAGTTCGAACCGCCGACAAACATTGAGGGTCGTTCAAGTCAAAGGAAACTCCATTGGGGCCTGAAATTGTTGGCAGTGCATCGAAGGCTTCAATCCAACTCTTCAGAATCGGATCACTCACATCTTCTGCGCTGACAATTTCTTTGCCGTGTGGATAAGCAGGATGTGTGAAGATCGCATGCCACGCAAGGCGAAGTGATTCTGTACTAGTGATCGCCATTGGAACGAAGATTGGAGAAACGAAGTCGCGAAAATTTGGATCGCTCACCAAAACAGATTGGTCATCAAATGGATTGATCTGATCGATAAAGCATTTTTCGCAGCATTCATATGCCGCGCGGAGAATCGGCATTCTGCGAAGGGAATAATTTTCAGGTCGCGAATATCCGCACAGTTCGCCCTCGCCGCTTGGCAACTGCCAAAGCATCTGCGCATCAATCGAGAGACAGAATTCGACAAAGTGTTGTGCAAGATCTGCATTCGGCGCACCACGCAGAATTGCGACAGGATCGGCATCGACAACGCTTTGACCCTTTGGGGTGCAAAATTGAAGGCGATCGATCGAAGAGATTCCAGTTTGAGTCGCTGAATCTGCAAGTGATTGAGCCTGATATCTGCCATAAAAATCTATGGCGATTCCAGTCCATGATTCGCCATTGCCCACTGTTGTTGGAATGGTCGAACCTGCGGCAACAATCTGATTTGTATTCGCAGCTGCACGCCGCATGATTTGCCAGCCTCGTTTCCATCCCAATCGTTGAAGAATGGTCTCGAAAGCAGTTGCGACCGATCCACTTTGAGATGGATTGACCAGCGCAACACTTTTGAAGAGCCTTGGATCGGCGAGATCCGCCCACACCTTTGGAATTTCGATTCCATGCGCCGTGAATTGCTGTGTATTCGACAAGATTCCAAATGTGCTCAGGGCGACACCGAACCAGTGCAATTGCTTGTCATAAAGCGGATGGCCATCGATCTCATTGGGACCATAAATCTCGCTCAGTTTCTCGGGTGTCAACCAATCGCAAGGTTGGAGAATGGTTGTCTCGCGAAAAGACTCGCCAGAACCGACAGATATCGGTCGACTCATCGATTGATATTCGTACGAGCCTCCGCCGAAGACGATGTCGGCATCGCCACCAACTGGTTGATTTGCACGCAGCGCTGATTCATACTGCGCCACCAACATTCGTCGAATTTCCGTGGCGCCTCCAGGTGTATTCCAAACAACACCTACTTGTTCGCCATATTTTTTCTTGTGCCAACGCATGAATCCGGTGGAGAATTCCTGGCGCATCTGTTCACTGTTTGGCGTGATGATGATCAGCGTTCGTCCAGATGTTTGCGTTGGTGTCCCGTGATAAAGCAACACTGGTGTGACAGTGAGTACCGCAACAGCAGCGAGAGCGAAAGAGAGTTGGATTCGACTCATCGTCGTTCAGTAGAAGTTGATTCAGTACGCGAGATTCCGCCGCGAAGAATGCCGACGCGAATTTCCTCTGCAAATGATTCCGCCGCACGCTGAATGGGCGAAATCCAATCCGCAGGATTGTCGCTCGTGGCGAAGATGACACTGCGACTCGCCGTCACGATTGCGCCGCGACCATCTTGATGAAAGCAGGGGCGTACATCTTCGACGGTTCCACCTTGCGCGCCAAATCCAGGTACAAGGAAAATTTGCTGAGGCATCAGTGTGCGCAGTGATGC
>CAMDEL010000199.1 GCA_945896765.1 Singulisphaera sp. GP187 | reverse complement strand
CCAACGGCAGCCGAAAACCTGCGTTCTCAGGCCGAGCGATTGAACGAGCGCACGCAGCAAAGTGGCTCATTTGCAGGCCAACTTGGCGCAATCTGTCAGCCTGCATTCGCCCCCATCGGACTCGATCGACAATTGACTGTCGCAGTTCTCACAAGTTTTCTGGCTCGCGAAGTTTTCACGACAACAGTCTTCGTCTTGGCTGGTGCAGGCTCTGATGCTGACGGCGAAGATCAAGGAACTCTTGCGACTGTACGCAGCGCAACGCGTGATGATGGACTGCCGCTCTTTACAATGGCTACATCAGCGTCGCTGCTGATCTTCTTCGTGCTTGCGATGCAGTGCCTGCCGACTCTGGTCGTTGTCGCACGAGAAACAGGATCGTGGCGTTGGCCGCTCCTGCAATTTTGTTACATGACCATCATTGCATACACCGCTGCGTTCTTCGCCTATCGTTTCATGTCATGAGTGCATTCCCAATCAACGACTGGCAATTCTGGATTGCGACAGTTGTCGTGATCGTCGCTCTGACATTCGTGATTCGACCGCTTTTGCCGCGTCGCGGAAAAAGCCCTGCATGTCCAAATTGCCCATCGAATTCTGCGCAGGGTCAGCCCGAGCCAAAGCGAACTGAATTGACAATGGAAGGAACGAAGATTCGTACACGGTCCTAATACGAATCTCTGTCACGAATCTCTGTCACGAATCTCTGTCAAAAGCGCTTATGTGCAGGTCTTTCTTCAGGCGCGCGATGCCCCAGAATTGCGCGAACAATCGCTAAATCAGCAGTTGTCGTCACCTTGATGTTGCGAGGATCCCCTTCGACAACCAGAACATTTTCACCGAGGCGCTCCACCAACATCGCGTCATCAGTTGCGCCAGCAAGATCTGACTGTGCATAAGCGCGCCGCATCACATCTGCGGTAAAAATTTGCGGAGTTTGAATTGCCATCAATCGAGTTCGGTCCACAGTCGATTCCACACGCCGGCCTCGCACGGACTCGCGTCCAGCATCACCGAGAATTGCATCTGCAACAGCTTCATCTGGAGCGGCGGCAAATGTTTCTACAGTGACACGCTTGAGAGTCGAACTGACTGGATCACCAGGAACCACCGCTGCGGCAACACGAGCTGCATCAAATATCCGAGTGAGCAGCGCTTCATTTGCTCCAGGACGAGCTGCATCATGCACTGCGATATGCGTGCAGTCATTTGGCACAACAGCCAATGCATTTCGCACACTTTCCCAGCGTTCGGTTCGTCCACCCGCAACAATGATGACGCCATGAAAACCAAGTTGCGCGCCATATCGACTGCGAAAATCATCTATCGATTCTGGTGGAGCTGCGACCACGATCGCACTGACTTCATCGCGCTTTGTGAATAATTCGACAGTTCGCAAAAGAAGTGGCCGACCACCAAGGTCTTGCCCAAGTTTGTCTCCTCCGAAGCGCGTTCCTTGACCGGCGGCGGGAATGATGACGGCTACTTTCAAATCACTCATGTTTTACTCTCGGTATTTGGTGTGGAAATTGGGGCGGAAAGAGAAGTGGACATCGAACCCAAACTCTTCGAGATCGATTTTTCGTGCATCGCCACGCTCGCTCGGTCGAGTTCTTCCTTTGCTTGTTGAAACGCATTTGCATCGACATCATGCGGCGAAGTATGCGCAAGCGAAATGAAACCTTTCAGGCGGGTGATGAGCGCTTCCAACGAATCGACATACTCACTCGGAAGATCATCGCGAGTTCTCAACAAAGCGTCACCGATCCATTTAATATCTAGCGTCGAATTGACCGCAAGATCAACGACTCGGTGGTGATGCATATCAGATCGCGCATGAACGATACTCTCGTGTTCGATTCGTTCGATCTCTTCATTGGTCAAACCAAAACTCGGAACAACTTGAACAGTCGCGCGCCGTCCGCTGCGTCGTTCTCCCGCCGTCACGTGCAAGACACCGTTGGCATCGACCAAGAATTCCACTTCAATCTGAGGGATCCCCGCTGGCATCGGCGGAATGTCACGCAATTCAAAGCGGGCCAAAGAACGGCAATCACTCACCATCTCGCGTTCACCTTGCAGAACATGCAATTGCACATGACTTTGATTATCAACGCTTGTGGAAAACATTTCTTTGGCGCGCGCGGGAATGGTTGCATTGCGTGTTAGCAATTTCGCGACTGCTCCACCAACGGTTTCGATACCCAGCGAAAGTGGAATCACATCAAGCAGCAAGACATCGCTGCGCGTTCCTTGCAAAACTGACGCCTGCGCTGCAGCACCGAGCGCAACGACACAATCAGGATCCAGCGCCGTATAAGGCTCCAACCCAAAAAACTCGCCAACGCGCTTGCGAACAAGTGGAATTCTGGTCGAACCTCCCACGAGAATGACACGGTCAATGGCGATTCCACCCGCATCCAGCAACGCACGTTCGCACGCGAGAATCGTTCGTTCAATGAACGGGCTTGCCAACGCTTCGAATTCCACACGAGAAAGTGTTCTTTGCAGTCGCACTTCACTGCCGAGATCGATGTCAATCTGGGCGCTCTCGCGCTGTGACAAAGCGATCTTCGTTGACTCTGCAAACTCGCGAAGCGCTTGTCGAGCTCCTGCCGCAATTTTGACATTCTCCTTAGACGACGCCATCCCAGCATCTTTCAGCAGTTGCTGTGCAAGTGCGTGATCTAAATCATCTCCACCCAACTGTGTATCCCCCGCAGTTGCAATCACTCGAAACAAATCTCCGTCACCTGGAACGCTTTCTGGAATGACCTGCAATATGGAGATGTCGAATGTTCCGCCACCGAAGTCATAGACCGCGATCGTCTGCGCATCACCGCTTCGACCGATGCCGTATGCCAGTGCCGCTGCAGTTGGTTCATTCACAATGCGTACCGCATCGATTCCTGCCAATCTTGCAGCATCTCGCGTTGCTTGTCTTTGACCATCATCAAAATATGCGGGCACGGTTATGACTGCACGCCGAACCTCGCAACCCAATTGCAACTCCGCAGTTCGGCGCAACTCACTCAAGATGACTGCTGCGACTTCTTGCGGCAGTACATGCGCGCCACCTGCAGAAATCGCGGCAAGTCCCCGTGTTCCCTCCACAACTTCAAATTCAAAACCACTGCGCATCGACTTTGACTCATCGAAGGATCGTCCCATCAATCGCTTCGCACTCAGGACCGTGTCGAGGGGGAATTCCACAGCGTTTCTTCGAGCTTCTGCGCCTACTTCCACCGCAAAGCCCGCCCGATATCTCACCGCAGATGCCAGCATGCGAGCACCAGCTTCATTGGTAAGGATACGTGGGCCAGCAGCATCGCAAAATGCAACAAGCGAATGTGTTGTTCCTAAATCGATACCAACGATCGGATCAGATATTTGCGCAGCCTCTGGCATTCGCTGACGATTCTAGGTCGATATTTCCCTCGCCGTGTCGTCTGTATGCCG
>CAMDEL010000198.1 GCA_945896765.1 Singulisphaera sp. GP187 | reverse complement strand
TGTTGTCAAAATCGTTCGGTGGGAGTGGAGTTTGCATTCGTCGCCCTCATGGGCAATGAAACATTGCAGGCCGATGTGCGCCTTGAAAGCGCTCTTGCGTTCTTTGATCGACACCCAATTTGTTCGGAGTCTGGATCATGAAACATTTTAATTTTTCCCGATTTTCAAGTCGTTCTCGTTCGAAATCTCGCAGCCATCGTGGAGTCGCGCTTTTGATGGCGCTCTTCGCCCTCGGCGTGGCCGCAACAGCAGGAACATCGTTCGTCAAATCGCGTGATCACAGTGTGATGGTTGGTCGCAGTATGGGTGAAGCTGCGCGTGCGCGCTTGGCTGCTGCAGAAGGACTGGCGATTTCTCGCGAAGTTCTCGCAAATATTTTTCAGCAGCCGGATGTCACCCTTGCAACGCAGTGGCGGGGGCAACTTGCGGATGGTGTTCTGTTGACGAATTATCAAATCAACGGCGCAACATTGAATGTCACAGTTGCTGATTTGATGACAGGTTCAGCACCAACGATCAGTACAACTGAATTTCAAGCGACAATCACCGTGACCGTAGGTGAAACGAGTTATCAAATGAGTGCGCAGATGAGTCTGCAAAGTCTCGTCAAGGGCCAGTATGCGATCTTTGCAAACAAACTCTTCCGCATGGAAGGGCACAACTTTGTCGGACGCTGGGAAAAAGCACCGAAAAGCGCGCTGAAATATCCAATTAATGTTGGAACGCAGGCGATGAAGACTTGGTTCAGTAACGAAGGCGTTTACTTTGGAACTGACGCATACTTTGAAGATCAAGCAGTCGCAATTCCAGGCACATACAACACATTCGCTCTCGCATTGGCGGCGAAGCCAACAGAATTTGTTCGCGCTTCGCGCGCTGGATATGCCGGAGCACGAGTGAACAATGAAGATGTGATCTATCACTACCTTGGCGGTCAGACTTCTCTTGCAGCATCATGGGAAATTGCGAGCGATTCATTTGCCACCAAGCAGGCATATCTCTATTTTCCATCGAATGCAGAAAGTGTGACTGTCACTGGCGGAAGTGCCGAAGAAGTTGAACAAGTGCGATTGTCCGCTGGTCAATCCATCGTGATGCCTACGCCTCCATCAGAGCCGTCATTCGTTCCTGGAACGACATACACCGGCAATAAAACGTATAGCGGCGTCACCGTCACGCTGAATCCAATTCGCGTGAAATGCAACGAAATCTTTGGAATCCCTTATGCCGGAGGCGATCTCATCGTCTCGAATAATTCTGTCATCACCCTCAATAGCGGTATCTATCGCGTGGATGACAAATTCACCTTGTCCAACAGTCGTCTGATCATTAATGGCAATGTGAAGATTGTGATGAAGGCCAGACAGTGGTTTGATCTCGATGCAAAGAGTTTCTCGATGACAAACTCTGCGATCGAATTGAAGGCGAATTCGCAGTTGCTTCTTTTCGTTGCATACGATTTGGTCACAACAGGATCGTGGATTGGAAGCGATTACACCTGCACTTCAGACCCAAGCGCCACGAACAAACTTGGCGACCCTCACCGCAAGAAGTGGCTCAATCAGTGGGTCGCGACGGTGTGTGATCCGGTTGCTCCGCAAGAGCCGAAGTACATCGAACCTTGGAGAATTCGCATCTATCCAGACCCTGCGTTTCTTTCTTCGATCTTCATCTGGGATTTTTATAACAGTTCGATTGTCGGATCTATCTATATGCCAACCAATCCTGTGATTCTGCGTGGAAACACGGAGATCTATGGTCGCATTGCTGCGAATCACGTCATCTTGCGCGATGAGGCGAGTTTCTTTTATGACCACGCTCTTGATGACATCACTGGAATCACCGAAGGAGCGCCGCCTCCACGCGGTGGTACGGCACAAATTCCAACTCGCATTCAGATCAATTTCTAAGTCAAACAATTTTCAGCCAACAGTTCTCATTTAAGGAGGGGACAACCATGCGTCGAGCCTTCACACTCATCGAACTCATCATCACGACGATCATCATCGCGGTGATCGTCTCGCTTGCACTGCCAATGTTCTCGGACCAGAGCGGAGGACGACTCTCCGCAGCACAACATCGGTTATGGGCGGATATTCAATATGCGCAGGCATGGACAATTGCAAATCCATCAACCCCCGCGAAGATCAAATTTCTCTCTGACGGTTACACGATCGAAGGACCGCCAGATGCAGGAACCGTACGGTTCAATAAAAATAGTTTTTCTGAAGCATCAGGAGTACTTGTGACTGTGACTGATGTTCCAGTCGATGGAATTCCATTCAACCATTCTGGCGCGTTGAATATCGGACTCGATGCAGCTGAACCGCGAATTCACCTTTCAACTGGCATTGGCCAGGAGTCCATCGATCTTGTTTTACAACCTACATCTGGACAAATTCGGGTGGAAAAAGCTATCGGGTTGCCATAAATGAGCCGAAGTGTATTACTCAGCACCGTTCACTTGGTGCAGGCGGTTTCACGCACTTTGGATATTTATCAACGAACAAGCCCTGTGTATCAGACTCGAGTGCGATCACAATCGCACCGTGTAGCTTTCTCTGCGTGCATCGCAAGTGCGTTCGTTCAGGTTGCACTTGCAGCGGCATCAAGTTCGTCACAGAATTCAATCCCACCTTTTCCTCCTGGTGGATTTGCGCCAGTCACTTCGGGTTCGCAGGGAAATGCTTCAGCACCAGCAACCGTTGTGCCTGCATCAGCTCCTGCGTCGGCCCCTGCGACAACTCCTGCGCCTGCCACTGCGACAACTCCTGCGTCTGCGCCTCCGGCCACAGTCGATCTCAGCCCTCCTCCGATTCTTGAAGTTTCAACACACGGGACCATCACACTCTCTGCTCAGAATGTTGCGGTCGATGCACTGCTCGAACTTCTTTCTGTTCGCAGCAAGCAGAACATAGTCGCAAGCGACAAAGTAGAGGGAAAAGTTTCTGTCAATCTTTACGATGTTCCTTTCAACGAAGCGCTTGAAGCAATCTTGTCGGTGAACGGCCTCATTTCTGTTCGTCAAGGATCATTCATTTTTGTTTATACGCAAGGGGAATTTGATGCGCTGGAAAAAGCGAAGCGTCAACTTGGAACGCAAGTGTTTGTGCTGCAATTCTTGAATGCCACCGATGCAGAATCGTTCATCAAGCCAATCCTTTCTAAGGAAGGACAAATGGCTTCGCGTGGAACTGTTGTCGCAGGATTTACGCCAACTTTGGAAAATGGCGGTGCAGATGATTACGCATTCACCGCTCGGATTGTGGTCACGGATTACGCTTCGAATTTGGCGGAAGTGGCTCGTGTTCTGAAAGAGATTGATAGCGCGCCGCAACAGGTTCGCGTCGAAGCGACAGTGGTCTCCGCCAACATCGACGAAAATAATGCATATGGTTTGGATATCGCCGCAATCGGCAATCTGAACTTTGACAACTTAGTGTCGAAGGCAATTCCGCCACTTGGAGTTCCAGA
>CAMDEL010000197.1 GCA_945896765.1 Singulisphaera sp. GP187 | reverse complement strand
ATTCACGCAGCAAAGACGAAGTTCATTCCGCGTGATTCACGCTTGATTTGCTTGGAAAATTCGCGCAGTTTCCCGCACGATTCTCCAATCGGCGCAGGCCCGATCTTGCGTGTCGGCGATCGAATGAGCGTCTTCAGTCCAACCCTGACGAATGAACTTTCTTTCCTCTTCACCGCACACAGAAAGAAGCGCGTTGGATTTCAGTGGCAGCGCAAATTGATGGCAGGCGGAGGATGCGAAGCGACGGCATTCGCAGCGTATGGATTTGAATCCACATGCCTCTGTCTTGCGCTCGGGAGTTATCACAACATGAGCGATATCGATGGCGTGCTCGCTGGCAAGCGACCTGCAAAGATCGAATGTGAGTTTGTCTCGATCGATGATTATCACGGATTGATTGAAATGCTCATCGTCGGAATGACCGGCTTGGCTGCAAGCGATGCGGCGAATGCAAAGCGACGGACGCCGGCGATCTCTGTTCACTTGCCAGTGATGGAAATGCTTTATCGCAGATCCTCTTCCGTGCTCGGCGGATAAATCTCTACGATCCCTACTCTTCATGTCACAGAACTCCGCACGAACTCCCAGAACCAACGATCTTGCAAACCGCATAGAAGTGGGCTTTCGCGAAGCGCTGTTTGCCGCGATGGGAGAAAGTGCAGCGGCGACTGATCCATCGATCAAAGTTGCGGCGAATCCTAAATTCGGTGATTTTCAAGCCAATTTTGCAATGGGGCTTGCCAAGTCTCTGGCCACAACTCTTGGCAAGAATCCTCGCGAAGTTGCGCAGTTGGTCTTGGATCACCTTCCACAATCACTGCGTGATCTGTGCGAACCAATGGAAATCGCAGGACCTGGGTTTGTCAACATTCGACTGAAACCAGAGTGCATCGCCGCGGCGTTGACCGCGATGGACATTCCGTCGCTTGGAGTCTCTGATGCACAAGGCACGCATTCAGTTGCAGTCGATCTCTGCGGAGTGAATGTCGCCAAGCAAATGCACGTTGGACATTTGCGAGCGACAATCATCGGCGACACGATTTCACGTCTCTATGAACGACTTGGATGGAAAGTTTTCCGACAGAATCATTTAGGTGATTGGGGATTGCCAATTGCGATGACTCTTGCTGCACTGCGAAGAGCGAAGACTGATATCAATCTCGTGACGCTTGATGATCTGAATACTGCATACCGAAATGCACAGATGCAAGGACGTGATGATGAAGCAGGACTTGCCGCCGCGCGTGCAACGCACGTTGGACCTCATCGCATAGCAGAGTTGGAAGCGCAACACGATGGAGCGTCCGCCGCGCTGAGTGATGCGCACGACACGCTTCGACGATTGCAATCTGGCGACACGGCAATCGTGGCGGATTGGCAGAAATTGATCGATGTCACGATGCGCGAGGTCTATGAAACAGCGCAAATTCTGCGAGTTGACCTGAAGCCCGAGCATAATCGTGGAGAGAGTTTCTTTCGTGATCGGCTTGCTTCTACTGTCGATGCATTTGTGAGTGCGAATCTTGCGGTGCGGGATGACGGTGCACTGGTTGTTCGATTTGCCGATCGCGAGCGTCCACTGTTGATCCAAAAGTCTGATGGCACTTCGCTCTATGCAACAACCGATCTCGCAGCGGCGAGATATCGCATTCAAGATCTTGGTGCGGAGCTTGTCGTGTACTGCGTCGATGCACGCCAACGTGACCACTTCCGAGATGTCTTTGATGCGGTTCGATTGATCGGCTGGACAAAGCGATCAGATGATTCTCAAGCTTCACTGGTCCACGTTCCGTTCGGCGCAGTTCTCGGCGCTGACAAACGACCATTGAAAACACGCAGTGGCGAAAACTTCACGCTCAAAGCGTTGCTTGACGAAGCCGTCGCACGCGGACGACACGAAGTGCGATCTCGAGCGGCGGTTCCCGACGCGCCGACCTCTGGAATGTCGGGCGCAGAACTGGATGCAATCGGCGAAGCTGTTGGAATCGCTGCGATCAAATATGCCGATTTGTCCTGCGATGTAGGCCGCGACTATGTCTTCGATCTCGACAGAATGGTCTCTTTTGAAGGGGATACTGGACCATACGCGCAATATGCCCACGCCAGAATTTCTGGGATTCTTGCCAAAGCAGGCGCGAATGGAGCGACGAGTCCAATCATCATCGGCGCGCCAGAAGAACGCGCGCTCGCATTCAATCTCTTGCGATATCCAAACGCGATCGAAGATGCTGCCGCGCAACTTGCTCCCAATCGAATTGCGGCGTTCATTTATGAACTCGCAAATACTTTCAACGCGTTCTATCAATCCTGCCCAGTCCTTCGAGGTGTTGATGATGCAACGCGATGCTCACGCCTTCGATTGTGCGATCTGACGCGCCGCGTGTTGGCGGACGCACTTTCCATCATGGCGATTTCCGCTCCCGCTCGAATGTGAAAACGATGACCAATACACATCCCAATCTCAGGCTTGTCGATCACCCCCTCATCCAACACAAACTGTCGTACATCCGAGATCGCACCACGCCAACGCGTGATTTTCGTCGGTTGCTGTCGGAGATTGCGGCGTTGATGACATACGAAGTTTGCCGAGAATTTCAGACAGTTTTGGATCATGTCGAGACACCGCTCGAGCGCACTGCTGTTCGAAGACTCGCTGCGCCGATCACGCTTGTGCCTGTGCTTCGTGCTGGACTTGGAATGACTCGCGGTGTTCTTGATCTGCTCCCAGACGCGCGCGTCGGGCACATTGGCATTCGCCGCGACGAATCAACCGCACTGCCGATTGGCTATTACACCAAGCTTCCACAAAATGTTTCGGCTGGCCCAGTAATCCTTGTTGATCCGATGCTTGCAACTGGAGGATCATGCGCGCACGCGTTGAAACTGCTGCGTGAAGCAGGGTGCGAAGACCTGCGCGTGATTTGTCTCGTTGCCGCTCCCGAAGGTGTACAGCGACTTGCGAAGGATCATCCAAACGTGCGCATTTATGCTGCGGCACTCGATCGTGAATTGGATGAGAACAAATATATTCGGCCAGGACTGGGCGATGCTGGTGATCGCTGCTATGGAACGGGTTGATCACGCTTGCAAACGATAAAACAAGCTGAATTACTCGGCAGAATCAAGCATCTTTCTTCCACGGAATATCTGCCACACCGCGCGCAAGATTTGCTCTGCGAGCCATCGCGAAAAATAAATCTCCAAGGCGATTGAGATATTGGATCGAGGCATTTCCAATTGGTTCTTGTTCATTCAGCGAAACGAGCAAACGCTCGGCGCGACGACAGACCGTGCGTGCGACATGTAAATGTGTTGCAAGCATTGTTCCGCCTGGAAGAATGAACACACGAATTTCTTCGTTGCCTCCATCAACCTCGTCGATGAATGCTTCTGACTCTGCAATGTGCCGATCGCCGATGCGCGGAACGCGCGCTTGCGTTGTCGAATCCGTTGGCGTTGCCAGGTCAGCACCAAGATCAAAGAGTCGCGACTGCAGATGAATCAACATCGCATACATGCGCGCTTC
>CAMDEL010000196.1 GCA_945896765.1 Singulisphaera sp. GP187 | reverse complement strand
GAAGTTGCGTATGTTTCTCAGCGTCCATCACTTTCGATTGATCTGACGGTCCACGAAATGATTGCACTCGGTCGCTTCGCTGCGAAGACACGGCTGGACTCAATCTTGCGAATCGATCAAGCGATCGGACTTATGGGTCTCGATGCGCTGAAAGAACGGTCATTTCACGAACTTTCTGCGGGCGAACAGCAGCGTTGCGTCATTGCTCGGGCGCTTGCACAGCACGAGACCAATGGTTTGCTCGCACTCGACGAACCTTTTTCCAACCTCGATCCCGGCGAGACAATGCGGGTGTTTGGTGCGTTGCAACAGAGTGCTCAAGCGGGAGCGTTGGTCGTTGTTGCAATGCACGATTTATCGCTGGTGGACAGAGTTGCTGAGAATGTCTGGTGGTTAGAGCAGGGGCAAATGATCGCTGCTGGTGCGCCGATCGATGTGTTGACTCCTGCAAAACTGCAAGAGATTTTTCACTGCGAGTTTGTTCGTGGTGCGCAAGGCCTGACGCTGTCTGCACGGGTATGATGTTCCAAAGCCAATGACGCAGAGCATTATCATCTTCGTGATCATCGCGGTCGTGCAAGTCATTGCAGCGGGAATCGCAAAGAAAAAAGAAGCTGAGAAAAAAGCTCAACTCGAAAATCAAATGCTTGGGCGTAAATCCAATGCGCCTGCAACATCTTCAGTTGTTCGGCCTGTTGTTCGTGCAAATGTTCAACCGCCCACTCCCAAGCGTGATCTGTTTGCTGCGGCTCAAGCAAATGCTCAGCGCAAATCCGATGCAAGCATTCCTCGAGGGACTGCGAAGCCAAGTACTGCAGGTGGTGAGTCTTTCACATCTGCGGTTGGATCGCGCAAGGAAATAGAAAAGGTCGCAGATCTAGGCGCAGATACAAAGCGTGGAAGATTCTCAGTCGCACCGCCCACACTTTCCAATCCGCATGCAGCGAATCCGCTGGGGATGAATCCGCTGGGGATGAATCCGCTAGGGATGAATCCAACGAACGCGAATCCGCTTCACATGACGCTTCATACTTCTGATGGCGAAGCCACATCAGCTGAGTTGGCTAAGACCGTTTCTGCGATCCGTGAAGGAATGCTGCGCAAAAATGATCTCCAAGGGAAGGTCGTGAAGAAGGTTCAGCCGGCAGTGGTTCTGGGTGCTTCGCAATTCTCCGCCATGCTTCGAAACCCATCCAAGCTTCGTCAAGCCATTGTGCTGAGCGAAATTCTCAGTGCGCCAGTTTCATTGCGTTTGGGTTAAGGCTTTCAATTTTTCATTCGAACAAAGGTTCGATTCTCGCCGATTATGGTTCGATCTGCGACGATCCGTAATTTCTGCTATCTTGCCACCCAATTATGATGGACATTCGAAAATTGAAGGAGTTGGTCAAGTTGATGGTGGAAAACGACCTCACGGAACTTGACCTGAGGGACAAAGACGAGCAGGCGACGGTGCGCCGGAACAACTCATTTGCTCCACCGCAAGTCTTCCACCAGACGATCTCCACTCCAACGGGCCAATCTCAATCTTCAACGGCGTCTTCGGCCAGCAAAAGTGAGTCCAAGGGTGAATCCAAGGGTTCGAACGACGAATCTGGCTTGATCGCAATCGAAAGTCCAATGGTTGGGACGTTCTATACGGCTTCTGGACCAGACAAACCTGCGCTGGTTTCAGTTGGTGCAAATGTTGATTCGGAGACCGTGGTCTGCTTGCTCGAAGCAATGAAGATCTTCAATGAAATCAAAGCGGAGTGTTCGGGGACGGTCGTTAAAGTCCTCGTCAAGAATGGCCAAGCTGTCGAGTTTGGCCAAAAGCTTTTCTTGATTCGTCCAGCCTAATTCTCCCGACCTCATTCTTCGAAAGCAACGATGTTCAAACGAGTTCTCATTGCGAATCGTGGCGAGATTGCCCTGCGAATTATTCGTGCTTGCCGTGAAATGGGAATTGAAACCATCTGTGTCTATTCCAGCGCAGACAAGGGTGGACCATGGCTCGAGCAAGCCACTCAGTCAATCTGCATCGGCCCAGGACCAAGCAAAGATTCGTATCTTCGCATCGAACGCATTATTGCTGCGGCAGAGATTTCGCACGCAGATGCAATTCATCCTGGTTATGGTTTCCTTTCCGAGAATGCGCACTTCGCTGAAGTCTGTCGCGACAGCGGTTTCGAATTCATCGGACCAAGTCCAGAGGCGATGTCACTTCTTGGTGATAAGGTCAACTGCAAGCGCCTTGCAAAGCAAGCTGGCACGCCGATCTTTCCTGGAACCGAAGGTGGAATCGAGGACATTGACGAAGCAGTGAAAATCGCTGGTGAAATTGGCTATCCCGTCATTGTGAAAGCTTCGGGCGGTGGTGGCGGACGCGGAATGCGTGTTGCAAATGACGAGAAAAGTTTGCGCCTTGGTATCGAGCAAGCAAGGCAAGAAGCTGCTGCTGCTTTTGGAAATCCAATGGTCTTCGTTGAAAAATATTTGGAATCTGCAAGGCATTTCGAGGTGCAAGTCATCGGAGACAAGCATGGCAATGCAGTGCATTTGTATGAGCGCGATTGTTCAAGTCAGCGGCGACATCAGAAGTTGATTGAAGAAGCTCCAGCACCTGGAGTTGATCCTGCAAAGCGAGAAAAGGTGTGCGCATCTGCGGCTGAGTTGATTCGACGAGCGAATTATGCAGGGGCGGCGACATGCGAATTCTTGATGGATGCCAAACAGAATTTTTATATGTTGGAAGTCAACACACGCGTGCAGGTTGAACATCCGATTTCAGAAGCGATCACGGGTATCGACATCGTGCAAACTGGAATTCGCGTTGCAGCGGGGGAGGCATTGCCTTTCAAGCAGAAGGACATTCGAATCAATGGGCATGCGATGGAGTTCCGCATCAACGCAGAAGATCCTGCGCGCAACTTCATGCCGCAGGCTGGACTGATTGAGACTTGGGCGCCGCCTGGTGGACCGGGGATTCGACTCGATAGTCATGTGCGACCTGGCTATCGCGTCCCGACGAATTACGATTCGATGATCGGCAAGTTGATTGTTCATGCACCAGATCGCGAGACATGCATTCGGCGCTCGCTTGGAGCGCTTGGAGAATTCAAGATTGGACCGATTCATACGACGATTCCGCTGTATTTGCGTTTGCTCAAGGAGCCGCTGTTTACAGAGGCGCGCCACGACATTAAATATGTCGAGAGGTTGTTGTCTCCATTATGATCGAAGTTTCTGTATCATTGTTTGCCTTGCGGGCGTAGCTCAGTGGTAGAGCGTCGGCCTTCCATGCCGAATGTCGAGGGTTCGAATCCCTTCGCCCGCTTTGATGAATCATCCGAGATTTGAACAGAAAGCCCTGCGTTTGCAGGGTTTTTGCGTGGTGTGTCGCTCGCATGATTTACAATTGTTGAACGCACTGAGTCGCGCTGAATCGCACCATTTCGCACCCCAACTGTGGGCGATATAGATGACCCCCTCGATGAAGCTTCGCGCCCCAACGTTCCAGTCGCTCGAAGTGACTCGCAATCGGCTGGTGTGATCGTTGGA
>CAMDEL010000195.1 GCA_945896765.1 Singulisphaera sp. GP187 | reverse complement strand
ATTGTCGTATCAACTCCACGCACCGATGAATTTGCGTATCGCGATGCGCTGATTCGATGTGATTCGCTCGAGGAAGACACCCTTGCGCGTTTCGTGCCACGCACGCCATCGATTCGCTTCAATCTTGAAATCGATTCGGTTATCGACAGTCATGGAAAACGTTATCAAATCCATGCGACTCTGCGTGTGATTGTTGAAGGGACAATCGCGGGGTGCGTAGCAGGTGATCGAATACGAACAAAAGGTTGGTTGAGTGGATTTGATCTCCCAACAAATCCAGGTGGTTTCAATTCGATGGCATGGAGTCGCATGCGCGGCATCGCAGGTTTGTTGTCGATACCAAGCGAACATTTGATTCAACATCAAGAAACTTCGCAGTTTTCTGCGACTTCATTTCTTGCTCGATGGCGATCTGGTGTTGATGCAAGTTTGCGTGATGCGCTCGGCGATCAAACCAGGCTTGATGCGACGGCTCTTATTGCGGCATCAACAACGGGTGCGAATTGGCCGGGCTTGCGTTCTGTTTCGAAAGCTTTCGCAGCAAGTGGCGTTCAGCATTTGGTTGCAATTTCTGGATTCAACTTCGGCATTCTTGCTGCATGTGCTTTATGGTGCATTCGTCGAATGCGATTGGCGCCTCGAATCGGAGGAATCGTTCTGATCCTTCTTGCACTTCTCTTTGTTGTTTCGATCGAATCAGAAGTTTCTTCGGTGCGAGCAGCTTTGATGGGCGGAACCGCAGCAATTGCGCTTTCATTTGGTCGTTCAATTCAGTTTGGATCACTGATCGGACTGACAGCGATGATCGTTGTTGCTTGTGATCCGCTGGCCGCATCTCAACCAGGATTTCAACTCAGCTTTGGGGCGATCTTTGGACTTCGATACATCTCGCCATTGATTGCACGCTGTTTGAATTGTGCTGTGCGTGGATATGGACTTTTTGCAACACTTTTTCGTCGCGCACTCGAACCTCTTGCAGCAGGACTTTCTGCGTGGGTAGTGACCACGCCAATCATCGCGCTGCACTTTGGAACTTGCCCTCTTTGGTGCGTCCCTTGCACACTTGCACTTTCACCAAGCTTCGCCGTGATGGTCATCTCTTCAAATGTTGCCGTTGCGGCACAACCAATCTGTCCACCAATCGGATTTGCGGCTGGTTGGGTTTCGGTCATCAATGCTCGAATGATTCTTTGTGTCGTGCGATTTTGCGCAACACTGCCGGGAGCTTTGCCCCCCAACGCATCTGTGCGAATCGTCGCCGACCCTGAAGATTGGCGCACACGAATCGACATGATTGATGTAGGAAACGGTTCGTGTTATCTGATTCGTTCTGAATCATCTGTGGTTCTGTTCGATTGCGGAAGTCTTGGTGCGGGGGCAGTTGGTTCGCAAACTATTGTTCCAGCCCTGCGAGCGCTTGGAGTTCACTCGCTCGATGCTGTTGTGATATCGCATCCGAATCTCGATCATTACGGCGCATTGCCGGAAGTAGTCAGGGCGTTTTCTGTTCCGCGTGTCTTCGTCACTCCACAATTTATTGAATGGGCTCGACGTGGTGCTGCGCACGAAGCGCTCCGTTCAGCTCAAGCCTGTGGTGCATCTATCGAGGAATTTTCTAAGGGTGATGAACGCCAATTTGGATTTATGCGCTGGCGCGCGCTTCACCCTCCCGCAAAAAGTCTTTTCGCAGATTCAAACGATGGAAGTCTCATTATTCGAATTTCCTGCGAAGGTTTCTCGATACTTCTTGTTGGTGATGCTGCACGTGAAGCATGTCGTGCTGTTCTTGAATCTCCAAATTCAGAAGATCTTCGTGACATCACCGTGTTTGAACTTCCACATCACGGAAGTTTTCGCCCTGATGCCGCTGCTCTTGCGCAGCGTGTTGCGAGTCAGATTGTCCTTCAATCAACTGGGCCAATCCGACTTGTGAAAGACAAGTGGGTGGGAGTTCTTGTTTGTGAGCAAAGACTGGTGACTGCTCGTGATCATGCGTGTGCCGTTTTGTGGAAAAACGATGGAGCGATTTGGATTGGTCGCTGGAATGGATTGCGATATGAATGGAGCGATTCTGGACTCAGGAGAGAGGTTCCACAAGAGATCAAAGAATTTGATTTGCTCGAATCACAAGCGTTGAACACAACCGAATCATCCACCGACAGCGGCGTCGATCAAGATCGCCCGGCGCAAGATGACCGTATCACCAACAGGGCCGCTAGCAGCTTCCTCGATCTCGATTTCGAGTGGACCAGGTTGAACGACGACGCGAATTTGCGCTTTCGAATTTTTTGCATTGAGCGAATAACGGCCGAGCTCTTGACCATTTTGTCGAATGACGAAAGCACAATCAGCCCAAGCAAGTACAGATGGTGGAATCTCTACATCCGCACTGAAGACGGAGAAGCCCTTGGGGATTTCGTAAACGAGCCGTTCCGGCCCCCTGATCTCAATTGCGGTTGCTCCCAAAGGAGCTTCGAATGTGCTCACGATTGGCATTGGATATTCCGCACGTGGAAGCGATATAGAAATTGGCGGAAGTACATTTGGCTTGAACTGAGAAAGAGGAAGCATTCGCTTTGATGATTGTGAAACACAGCGAATTTCATCTGTGAGAATTGGCTGTGACGAACGGCTCATCCCCAATGACATTCCTTGCAGGACAAATCCACCACCAAACCCGCCTGTGATTGATGTTCCGTCGATAATTGATCCATCCGACAACCAGACGCGCACTGCTGCGACTTTGGGTTGTGGGGAAACAAGCGCAATGCCTGCAACTCGTTCGAGCGGAATTTCTCGTTTGACACCAGCGTTTTCGATGATGATTGGCTCTTCAAACGACTCGATAAAACCACTGATTCGATCTCCGTTGCGAAGAACAATCTCATCGGAATTCGATGCGACTGGCGGTTTTTCCATTGGCTGCATTTGAATGAATGAAGTGCGATCAACAGAAATTTCCATCATGCCCATTCCAGGATGCTTCCATCGGACAATGGTGCTGGGTGGCTCAATATGAAATCCACCGAATGTTGCGATGATGACCTGACCATCAGTCAACTTTGTCATTGAAAATGGACGGCGCTCGATTGCTCCAACACCGTCACTCTTTGGAATCCATGCAAGTGCCGTCGATCCAAGATCAATTCCGTTCTCGCTATGAATTGTTCCGTTCTCATCAATCAATGCATCAACCCACTCACCCTGTGGAGTCAAAACTTCAACAGTTGATGTCTCGGCAGTTACAGAGAACAGAAGGGAGAGTATTGATGCGGTTACAAACATATTGCTCAACGCTGAAAAATTGGAAGATATCTGTTTGGCATTTGGAGGACGATCAGCGCCATCGCTGTGGCATAGGACTCGCCAGCTTGATGATCAATCCACGAACCATCGTCGCTTTGCATCGCAATCAATTCGTCACGGACTCGCGACCACCATTGTTCCCAACGGTCACCACCTGCGAGATACATCGCTTGGGTCGCGTAATACTGACCATAAAAATAATGCGCCTGCATTTGTGGTCCGCCAGTGTTTGCAATCAT
>CAMDEL010000194.1 GCA_945896765.1 Singulisphaera sp. GP187 | reverse complement strand
CTTTGTTTGCTCGCATCCGAATCCACAAAAAGTGATCGCACTTGTCAATGCGATGATGATCGAGCGCAAGAAGAATTCAGTCGTGCAGGCGGAGAAGTTCACGGCTTGTTTCCAACTTCGCTCCCGACAAGCGTTCGACGCGCAGAATTCTCTCCCAACTTCCAGCTCAAGTGAAAAGCTCCCGCCGGATCTTCTTCTGGCCAATCAATTCGCGTGTGCGTACCGCGAGACTCTCTGCGCTCTGCCGCTGCACGAGTCATCAAGTGACCGACCGTCAGCAAATTTTGAGTCTCCCAACCCTCTGGAGTTTCAAAGACAGATCCAAGCGCGTATCGACCCCAGAATGAAAACATATCCAGACAATCGCGCATTTTTGCGCCGTCTCGAACAATTCCAACATTTCTCCACATCGCGCTGCGCAAACTTGATCGCACATCGGAAAGATCAAGTTCACCTGCGACAGAAGTACGAACGCGGCTCTCCCACTGCTGCGGGACAGGATCTGGAAGTGAATCCTTGATCGCAGCAAGAACTGTGCGGCGCCCGAAGACCAGACCTTCCAACAAACTATTACTTGCAAGACGATTTGCACCATGCACACCATTCGATGCGACTTCACCGCATGCATACAAACCAGGAAGATTTGTTCGACCGTCAACATCAACTTCAATTCCACCCACGGTGTAATGCGCGGCAGGATGGACTGGAATCAGATCGACTCCTCCATCAATTCCATATCCCGCGAGCATCTGAGCAAGTCCAGGAAATCGTTTTGCAAATCCCGCACTCCCAAGGCTGCGAGCATCTAAGAACGCATGCGAATCTCCGGTTCGTGCAAGATGCTCGACGATACCGCGCGTCACCACATCTCGTGGCGCAAGATCTTCTTGAGGATGACGCCCTGCCATAATCCGCTCACCGAGTCGATCAACAAGAATCGCACCCTCGCCGCGGACTGCTTCGCTGATCAAGTGTCGCGGCGCTCCTGCGATATAAAGAGTCGTCGGATGAAACTGCATGAATTCGATATCTCGAATCATCGCACCTGCTCTCCACGCCATTGCGATTGCGTCGCCAGTTGCAAGTCGTGGATTTGATGTCTCGCGGAAAACCTGACCCGCTCCACCTGCAGCCAAGATCGTTGCTCTCGCCCAAATCACTTGCAGCCCATATCGAGGATGCCATGTGATTGCCCCAGCAACGCGACCGTTTGTATCCGTGCAGAGATCGATCGCAAAACATCGATCAAACATGCGAATTCCATGGGTTTTTTCGACTGCAGTGCAAAGCGCTCGCATCAATTCTCGGCCCGTCATATCGCCATCGGTATGCACGATGCGCGGATGACCGTGACCACCTTCGAGTCCCAGCGAGACCTGTCCTTGCTGTCCACGATCGAATCGCATTCCAGATTGAATGAGCCACTCAATTTCGCCAGGTCCTTCTTCGACCAAAGTTCGCACTGCAGAAGGCTCGCAAAGTCCGACACCAGCAATCATCGTGTCGCGAAAGTGTGCATCCGTCGAATCATCTTCATCAAGTGCCGCGGCGATTCCACCTTGCGCCCACTGGGTATTCGAAAGATCCATCGGTCCCTTCGCAAGCACAAAGACATTGCCGTGAACTGCGGCTTCGAGTGCTGCACGCATTCCTGCGACGCCACCTCCAATGATCAGCGTGTCGGTGAACAGTTGCGGGAGCAGTTGACTGCGAAACGGAATGAGATATCGACGCTCGTCAAAGATGCTCATGGAGACTTCTTTGTTGCTGGCGTTGTGGATGAAGCAGCAGGCGAAACCAAATCTGCGATCCACAACTGACTCGTTCGACCAGCGCCGCGCTGGCTCGTCCACATCATTCGGCGACCATTCGAATCAAACACAGGCAAGACATCCGCCCCTTGCGCTTGCGTGATGCGCACTCGACGAGGCGATTCGGTTGCAGAAACAGTTGCCATCTCCACCGAAAAAATTTCATAATTCGTATGGCCAACTTCGCTGGATGCATACACCAGTCGAGTTCCATCTGGATGCCAATATGGCGCCCAATTGACATGCTCATTTGCCGTCATTTGCCGTTCATTTGTGGTTCCGGTGATTGAGCCGTCTGGACCGCGAACAACATCGCTGACATAGACCTGCAGAAGACTGTCGCCCTTTCGGTCCGAGCGATAGCAGATGTGTTTTTCGTCAGCTGAGAAGAATGGGCCACCGTCATATCCCGCAACTTGAACCAGTGACGACACCACGCCAGTGGAGAGATTCTTAACAACAATGTCGCCTTGACCAGTTGCGAGAGTGCAATACAAAAGATTCTTTCCATCTCGCGTCGTGGTGCATTCTGCGGTGTATGCGGTGCCATCGCCAGCGATGACCTTGGGCTGCATCTTTCCCGATGCAATATCGACGGCGTGATCAAGATCGATTTCGATCACCCGCATCTCTGGTGGAAATTGCCATTTGTATCGACCCGTTGCCCGTTGATACCCGGGCGCATCATGCGATTGTGGAGCGACCAAAGTTGATCCACAAATGACAACATTGTTGCGTGAAGCATCAAACCATCCACACGTATTTGCAGAATGCGGCGGACTGATTCGACGAACATTTGTCAGATTCGATTTACCTGCGGCATCGTGGCCAAGATCTGCCACATACATCGCATAGAAATCATCGGGCGTCTCTCCTGCCGCGGGTTGCTCTACCGCTTGAAAAACGATTCTCTGACCATCTGGAGAAAAATATGCTTCGCCAGCTTTCATAAAACGCTCAGGAAATGTCAGTTGCGTCTGACCCGTCAACTGCTCACGCTCCGCAGTTATCCAGAGCGAAGGATCCTCGGTCGCTGGCGGAACAGCCGCAGGCGTCTGAGCGAGAAAGAAAGAAGTAAAAACGGCGGCAGAGAGTTGGATCATTGGGGACAATGGGTGAGATGGACGAAGGACAGAACATTCTAGGACGCGGGTATGAGATCGTACATCTCGATTCGCAGTTGATCGTGATCAATAAGTCGTGCGGCATCTTGTCTGTTCCCGGCATCGGTCCAGAAAAAGCGGACTGCATCGCAGTGCGTGTCGCCGCAGAATTCGCTGGCGCGCGCATCGTGCATCGACTTGATCGCGACACGAGTGGTTTGATGGTGATGGCGCGTGACGCAGAGACTCATAGAAAAGTTTCGATGCAATTCGAGGCTCGGACCGTGCGAAAGAGATACACAGCCTTGGTTGGCGGTCATCCAATTCACGACAATGGGAAAATTGATTTGCCGATTGCAAAAGATTTCGATCGATCTCCTCGGCAGAAAATCGACCCTGTTCACGGACGACCGAGTGTCACTCTGTATGAAGTGGTCGAGCGAATCGAAACGCCGCTCTCTGCACGAGTGCATTTGCATCCACAGACTGGGCGATCACACCAACTTCGACTTCATCTCTTGATGATCGGCCATGCAATTTTGGGAGATGATCTGTATGCAAGCGACGAAATTCGCGCGCTCTCGCCGCGGCTCTGCCTGCATGCAGATCAACTTGCGTTCACGAATCCTGCAACGGATGAGATCTTGGCCTTCGAATCAGCCGCGCCATTCTGAAT
>CAMDEL010000193.1 GCA_945896765.1 Singulisphaera sp. GP187 | reverse complement strand
TCGCTGGAGCAGTCATTGCGGCGCACGTCAGCAGAATCGTTGCAACGAAAGTTCTCACGTCATAAGGATATGCCTGACTTTGCAAATTTCCACTCTGACCTTTGATTACAATAAGAAAAGTTATGCTGGTCCTTATTCAATCGACAATTCTTGCGCTTACGGCTGCGTTGGCAGTCCAAGTTGGTGGTGGACAGGCTCCTCCCAAGGATTACAACAAGAAATTTGATGCTTGGCTGAAAACCCCAGACGAGCCCGCAAAGGTGAAATCCAAGATCATCAAGCGGACTTTTACTTGGCTCGATGCGACGCCTTCGATCACCTATCGCGACGGCGTGAAGTATCGAGATCCTTCCATCAAGCCTTGGAACTTTTCAATTCAGGCTTCGGTGAATGAAGCGCAAGCGCAGTCAATCGAAAAACATTTCGGCGTTCCGATGGATGCGATTCAGTTTTCATTCACAACTCCTGAAGACAAACTGCGGTGTCAGCGTCTTGAGGAAGAAAAGTTGGCGCATCATGGAATGCAAGTGACCCCATCAGCCGATGGCGCAATGGGCATTCTTGAAGCAAACTATGAATGGTTGGTTGAAGGATGTCGAGATGAAGTCCAGCCGATTGCTCAAAGCATCTTGCGCGAAACAGACCGGGTGTTGAAGGAAAGTGACGCGCCGCGTGTCGCCACGGCGCGCGATAAGGTCGCTGCGATTTTTCGCTTCATTCAAAGCATTCCATACGAAACGATTACCGATCTGCCTGACGGCAAAGATCGCTGCGGGATGCGCACTCCCATGATCACGCTACTGAAGGGCGGCGATTGTGATTCGAAGTCCACGCTGATGGCCGCGCTCATTCGGTCAAAGAAGATTGCAGATGTTGTGATGGTCACGATCAAGATGAAAGATGGAACAGGCCATGCGATCATTGGCGTACGAGTCGATGTGCAACGAGGCGATCAGACGATCACATATAAAGGACAAAAATATGTGCTTGCGGAAGCGGCGACGACAGATGTTGCTCACGATGGGAATCTTGCGGATTTGGGAGAGGTCGGCGAGGAATGGAAGGACTTTCGATCGCGACCATTTGATGTGATTCCCCTGCGATGAAAACAAGATCGAATTCAGAACACCAACTGCAACTGGATTCGCAGCACGACTTGCCCCGTGGATCCTGATGTCTGGTCCGAGCGATAATCCGCACCAGAAATCAACTGGTTGTACAAACCATTCTGGAAAAGAATTCCGCCAACGACATATCCAACATCTCCATTCAACTTAATCGCGTTCTTTGAAATGTAATAGTTCGCACCAACCGTATAGATTGAAAAGTGTTGCGCATTGATGGCGGATGAACTTCCAGGAGTCGGTCCTGCATTTATATTCGTCGTCCCGCCACTGACATTCAACCACTCCCAGCGTGCGGCGAGTTCGACATCTTCGCTGACAAAGTAACCACCCTGTACAACGGCGCCATAGGAATTGACAGGAGCCGCACCATCGGGACGAGAATAAAAAGTGTTTCCCAAGAATGCCGCAAAGAAACTTGCCCCGCTGAACCGCGCATTGAAGTCCGCGGTGTATGAAAGGTTGACTCCCTCGCTATTGCCTATGAAATCACCGTTGAGTTCATTATTCGATCCACCGCGTTGCCAGTTGTATGCGGTAGCAATTTGAATTCCGTCATCGCTCCCACGAAAGGACATTACTTCGCGAAACTGCTTCCATTCCCCCGCCAACTTCAGTTCGACGCGCCCAGCGGTTGCCCATTCGACATTCATTCCGGAATCGTTGCCCACGTTCACAACTCCAACATTGCGATTTCCTCCACCGTCGTTGTAATTGATATTCGCACGCACATTTTCATTTTGATATTCAAGCTGGACTCCTTGAATCCATTTGGTGTTGAAATATTGATTGATAAGAGTGCGCTCGACAAATTGCTGGTCTGTTGAAGAGACGGACTCTTCATAATTGAAGTTGCTCTTCCACTGCCCCGTCGTGATCGAGAACCCATTGCCAAAATCTTTGCGGATGTATGCCTGCTCAAGCACGAACGTATTAATAGTGTTTTGAAAAGTGTCAAATGTCTGAGTAACAGGTGAATTCTGATTGAATCCCATCCTGATCTTGTATGTCCAACTGGGATCAAGAATATTTCCATCAAATCCAAGCTTGACTCGACGCATTTCGAAACCGTATTCAGATGATGGACCATCGTTTGGAGGAACTCGATTGGCACTTGGCTGATTGTTAAAAGCCATGCGCGCTTGGATTTCTCCACTCACCTCCAACCTGAAATTGCCGTCAGCGCTGCCGATGAAGAATCCGTCGTGCCAGCCAGCGGTCAACGGAGCGCCCTGCAGACTCGAACGAGTCTCCGAGTCGGCGAGAACATCGTTCACCAATTCTCGAATCTCTTGCGCCCGTTGCTGGGTCAGCCACTTATCACCATTCTCGTTTCGAAGCGCGGCGATCTCCGCATCGTGGCGCGTCTCCATCGTCGAAATCTTGCTCTCGAGCTGTTCGATCTTGTTGATCGCTTTCTTGAGCAGATCACTCTCGTCGTCCACTGCATGTGCGCTGAAAGAAAGAACGGTTGCAAGCGCAATTATGCCTGTAACGTTTGATTTCGTAGCGCTTGAAACAAAATTCATAGCGCAAAGGATAATCGAATTTCAGAACAACAATTGCATTTGGATTCGTGCGACTACTTGCCCAGTGGCGCTCGAGTTTTGATCCGTTCGATAATCCGCGCCAGTAATATTTTGATTAAAAAGTCCAGTCGAGAACATAATTGCCCCTGCGACATAGCCCACATCTGCATTCAACTTCACTCTGTTTCCTGATATGTAATAGTTTGCGCCAACGGTATAGATAGAAAAGTGTTGAGCGTTGAGAGCAGACCCCAAAGCATTCGGACTCGTGGCAGGAATGGGAGTGTTTCCAGAACTGACAACTGAATATGCACCGCCACTGACATTCAGCCATTCCCAGCGTGCAGTTATTTCGATGTCGTCGGTGAGGAAAACACCACCCTGCACGACTGCGCCGAGCGAGTTCACTGCTTCTGCACCATTTGGCCGAGAATAAAAACTGTTTCCCAAAAATGCTGCGAAGAAACTGAATCCGTTAGAGCGCAAATTAAAATCTGCGGTGTATGAAAAATTGATGCCGTCATCATTGCCGACAATCGGTCCACTCAACCCTGCGGATGTAGGGACATTGCCTGCACCGCCACGCTGCCAGTTGTACGCAGTGCCAATTAATATGCCGTCTTCGCGTCCACGGAAGGACATCATTTCCCTGAACTGCCCCCATTCGCCAGCCAACTTCAGTTCTGCGCGGCCCGAAGTCGCCCATTCAACATTGTTTTCAGAAGTGCTGAAAGAACCGACGTTACTAACATTACGATTACCTCCTCCGTCATTCCAATTTATGCTTGCGCGCCAAAGTACGGTTTCGTATTGAAGTTCGATTCCTGCAATGAACTTTGGAGTGAAATATTGATTCACAAGCGTTCGCTCAACAAACTGCATAGAAGATGAACTCGCCATCTCTTCAAAGTTATATGCACTCTTCCACTGACCAGTCCGGACCGCAAAT
>CAMDEL010000192.1 GCA_945896765.1 Singulisphaera sp. GP187 | reverse complement strand
GTTCGAGCCGTTGTCGATCTCATTCGCCCTGATATTCAAGCAGACGGAGGCGATGTGGAAGTGGTGGCAGTGCATGATGGAATTGTCGATGTTCGCTTTCATGGAGCCTGCGTCGGTTGCCCTTCGAGCAACATGACTTTGCAATCCGGAATCGCCAAACAATTGCGCGAGCGAATTCCTGAAATCCTAGAAGTTCGCGCTTTGAAGTGAAGCGTTCGTTCACAAAAATAGTTTCAGCGTGAAAACAAAAATTACGCTCCACCCTCAGCTGGACGAATCTTTCCGATGACATTCTTAGTCGGATCAACGGCTCCAGCGAGAATTTGCTCAGCAACTTCTTTGCGGTGGACTGCGACCTCGCGCGGGAACTCGAATGCAATGCGCACACGATCACCTTTGATCGAAGCAATGCGAACAATTCCAATCGGGGACGCTGGGTTCCCGATAACGACTTCTTCACCTTCACGTCGTGTAATGACCAACATAGTGCGCGGACCTCCTGCCCATCAACGGTGGGATTCACCCACCGACTTGCTCAGCTCGCCTCGAACGCACCGTGCGTTCTCCATGCGAATCCTTGGATGACTTTCATCGACCAAGCGTCTGACCTTCTTGAAGGGTATATCCCGTTCGGACGCTTTCCTATCTTCAATTCACAAAATGAAAAAAAACACCGTTATCGGCGCAAAAAAAAAGCCCCCGCGTCGGGCCAGTGACGCGGGGGGCGACGATAATAAGCGAGTTAAACGAATCCAACTCGACTATTCGTACGGAAGTGCCATCCTGGCTAAACCGTACGACCCTTGCGGATCATCCATGACCCGTTTTTTCGCTCGGCTCGCGCATCCATGCGCGAATCGAGATTTGTCCGTGCGCTACAACATCCGTGTCGTAGCGATTGAAAAGTGGTTCAGGCGATCCATCACCTTGTTCCACTCGACCGTGCATTCATAAGTTGATTGGCTTGACGCCACAGTTCGCTCGCAGAAGAATTCCGTTGCTTCTGTTGAGCCTTCCATGTCGCTGATGCAATCAATTCCAAGTGATCTCGAACTCCCAAGATGACAACTGCTCCAGCCAATCCGAATCTCGTCAAGAGTCGATCCGGAATGCGCACTCTTCCAGCTGAATCCAGCGGACATCGTGCAGCTTGGCTGAAGAATTCTTGTTCGAAACGCCGAAGAACTTCGTCTCCGATCAATGACCCGCCATGTCCCATTGCGAGTTTCTCGAATGTTTGATTCGGCCAAAGTGTGAGGACCTCGTCGGGTCCAGGCACTGCGACGAACGAGTCTCCGTTCACTGCAGGATTCAGGACCTCTCGCAATTCGCTTGGAATTGCGAGGCGCTGCTTCGAGTCGAGACTGTGTTCGTATTCGCCGAGGAAGAGCATGAGTTTGGTCCATTTGGAAGATGCAATTAATATACCCACAATGCCCCACAATGCAACACTTTTCGACAAAATTAATGTTTTTGGCGACACAACGATCTCTGTCTTGAGGTCCGAGAACTTTTGCCGTCCAATATTTTCTGATGTAAAGCATTGATAAATAAAGATTTGTGGACAAACGCAAATTTGGTCGTATAGTTTGCCCGAGGCGTAAATTATTTTGGAATTGAGAGAAACTTATGCAGACTGACCGACCGGCCGCAAATCGTCTTACCGTCGAACACGTACTCAATCTTGTTCCTGCAACTTCATTTTTACTGACATCAGCATTTGGCGAACTTCGAAGTGGCGTCATCGTTCGATGCGTTCAACAAGTTGCAATGCATCCACCAATGTTGCTCGTTGCAATGGAAAAAGGTCAACCACTTTCTCCAATTATTCGCGACAGTCGAAACTTTGCAATCTGCGTTCTTGCAAAAGATGATCGCGTCACAACGAAAATTTTTGCGACATCGCCCGATCAAGGTATTGATGCTTTTTTAACGATTCCAAATCTTGTCGTGCCTGGTGGATCTCCTGTGCCATTGCGTGCGCTTGGATATATTGCATGCGAACTCGTTCGACATCTTGATATCGAAGCGGATTATGAGGTCTATATCGGCATGGTGCATCATGCAGGTTTGGTTGAACAACCAAAATTAAAGTCGCCGCGATCTGGAGTTGTTCGTGCACATCTGAAAGCGCGTAAGCGCAGCATGAAGACGACTGCAACGAGTCCCAAGCCAAGTGGTTCGATTCGTCAACGCGACACTTCGAAGAGCCGCCGTCCTTCGGGCCGCTGAAGGACTAACATCGTCCTGTGATGAATGACTCGAATCTTTTCGATCTTGATTATCGCATCGAAGCTGCCAAGCTCGGCGCGCCCATCGTGCCAATCATCGATGCGCATTCGCATGTTGGCGGACTGAACGCCGCGCCCATTCTTCGAGAAGCGATGGATTGCTATGGAATTGCAGAGATTTGGAGCATGACATCAACCATCGAGCAGATCGATGGATTGCGCGACATCTTTCAAGAGCGCATTCAATTTATAGCCGTCCCGAATTGGCGCGACAAAGATCCCAAACAGACGCATGGCGTGGGCTATGCAAAGCGCATCGAAGAATTTTACGCGCGAGGCGCACGCATCGCAAAGTTCTGGGCAGCTCCGCGCGGCGTTGACATCGGCACAGAAGTTGGCGAACCAAATCTCATGAAACTCGATAATCCAAATCGAATCGCTGCGATGCAAATGGCGTACGACTTGGGCATGACATTCATGGTGCATGTTGCCGATCCAGACACATGGTTCGCAACGCGCTATTCAGATCACAGTCGTTATGGAACGAAGGCTTCGCAATACGAACCACTCGAACGAATGCTTGATCGTTTTCCAACTCGATGGATCGCCGCACACATGGGTGGATGGCCAGAGGATCTGGAATTTCTCTCTGGCTTGCTGACTCGACATCCGAATCTTTCGCTCGACACAAGCGCGACAAAATGGATCGTGCGAGAGATCTCGAAGCATCCACGCGAAGATGTGCTTTCTTTTTTTCAGCGTTGGACTGGAAGATTATTGTTTGGATCCGACATCGTCACAAGCGATGCACACTTAGTGGATGAATCAACGAAATTCGAAATGGATGCGAAGGCCAATTCCGCACAGAGCGCATTTGACCTCTATGCAAGCAGATATTGGGCACTCAGAACCCTTTGGGAAACAAACTGGTCTGGTCCGAGCCCCATCGCAGATCCCGACTTGGCAATGGTCGATCCTGTGGCCTTCACTCCCAAGGATTCGCCTCGGCTTCGAGGAATTGCGCTTCCCACAGAAATCCTGAAAGGATTTTATGCACAGAGCGCGCATACTTTGATGCGCGAGTCACTGAACCGCACTGAATCCTCCAGCCGACTCTAAAAACCCAACTTGGCAACGAAAAATCTGGGCTTCACTCCATATACTTTTGCTTGATGTTGCGAAATCGCTTGACCATCTTTGGATTGGTTGTTGCGGGGATCGTTATCGCAATTTTTACTCTGCCTACGCCGCTGAGCGCTGTGCCTCTTGAGCCCATTCGATACGGAAGAGATGTTCGCCCGATTCTTTCAGATCGGTGCTTCATCTGCCATGGTCCCGACAAAGAAAAGCGACATGCGGACTTGAGACTCGAC
>CAMDEL010000191.1 GCA_945896765.1 Singulisphaera sp. GP187 | reverse complement strand
ATCGCAGTCTGCGTTTGGCAGGTTTTTCCTCTGGATAAAAAAATCCGTCTCGGGAAGGATTTGCGCGGAGGAGTCAGCATGGTCTATTCCGTGGCGATGCCGCCAACGGGAGATTCCCAGCGCGTGCTTGCTCAAGTTGTTGAATCTCTCAAGCGGCGCGTCAATCCTCAGGGCGTGCTCGACATCTCACTTCAACCGCAAGGAGCGGATCGCATCGATGTTGTGATGCCACTTCCATCCCCAGAAGTTCGTGCTTTAGGTGACATTTACCGGACCAAGTTGACAGCACTCGGCGCTCAGATGACGATCACGAGTCGCGAACTCGATCAAGCATTGGCAGCGGGAACAGCAGCGGATTTAGCACCAGCCCCTTCGAATGGTGCCGCTGCAGGGATGAGGCGTAATCAGTTGACGGAACTGCAGACAGCCTTCAATGATGCGACATCTGCTCGGATCGCATATCAAGCGGCAATCTCGCAGAATGCTTCGGCGAGTGACATTTCAGCTCTTGAAGACAAGATTGCCAAAGCCGAAGTCACTCAGCAGACATTGATTGCATCGATCGCTGCGACGAACATTGATGAAGCGAAGTTGAAAAGCAGCTTTGGGCTCTCGAATGTCCGTCCCTTTTCCAAGGACGAAAAGGGAAACACCAAGTTTGCAACTGATGGCACTCGTGAAACAGTGGCGAGCCCACGTGAAGTCGCAGTCAATCAATTGAAGATCCAATTGCCGGACTTTGCCATTGATATTGATGCACTTTCGCAAATGCAGATCGAGTACGCATCCAAGGTCACTGGCTATGACGACCCCGAAGATCTCAAGCGACTCTTGCGCGGTGCAGGCGTATTGGAATTCCATATCGCTGTTGGTGCGGCGACTCCAGAAGGCGTCAATCCAGACGAGATGCGCAAGCAACTTGCAGAACGTGGACCCGCTGGAACAGATTCACCCGTCGCTCGTTGGTTTCCGATCAATGACCCAAAGCAGTGGGGTGATAACCAAGCTTCCATCGATTCTCTGATGGCAGATCCGGCTTCATACTTGCGTAGTCGCGATATGGTTGGCGCGAAATATGACGGCGTTCCATATGCGCTTCTCTATGTCACCGATGCGATGAGCCTCGATCATCTGGGAGGTCGACAGTGGACGATGAAGAATGTTTTCCCAAGTCAAGATCAGCTTGGCCGTGTGGCCGTTGCATTCCAACTCGATCCCGCAGGTGGCACTTTGATGGGCCGATTGACCGGCGCAAATATCGGTCGACCGATGGGAATTGTGCTTGACGGACAACTTTTTTCTGCTCCAAATCTTCAGAGCCAAATTTCCAACAGTGGACAAATCACAGGTTCGTTTAGCAATGACGAAATCGAATATCTCGTTCGCGTTCTGCAAGGCGGCGAATTGGAAGCGAAATTGCAGCCAGAACCGCTGTCGGTCAGCATCCTTGGTCCAGCGCTCGGTCGTGACAATTTAGAGCGTGGATTGTGGGCGGTTGTTATCGCTGCCTGTGCAACTGCCGCCTTGATGGCGGTCTATTACCTCGGCGCTGGATTGGTTGCAGACTTCGCAATCATTTTGAATGTTGCAATGATCTTTGGAATCATGGCAGGAGTCGATGGCGCATTCACCTTGCCAGGACTTGCAGGTATCGCACTCGTCATCGGTATGGCAGTCGATGCAAACGTGCTTATCTACGAACGAACGCGCGAAGAACTGATCGACAATAAAGAGCCACTCAAGACTGCAATCGATCTCGGATTTGCTCGCGCTTTCAACGCGATCATCGACGGCAACGTCACAAATCTGATTGTCTGCGTCGTGCTGTACAAGTTGGCTGCAACGGAAGTGAAGGGATTCGCCCTCACAATGATGATCGGCGTGATTACGACTCTTTTCACGGCGCTCTACTGCACAAAGTTGATCTATGCAATGTTGATCAACTGGTTTGGCATGAAGAGATTGCCGATGTTGCCAACCATTTTCCCATGGCTGATGAAGTTCCTTCGGCCAAGCATTGATTGGTTGAGCATTCGATATGCATGTTGGATTGGTTGCGGTGTGGTTTCGATCATCTGCCTTGCACTTTGTTGGTCATCTGGCCGCGAGATGCTCGAAACCGAATTCCGAGGCGGTGTCACGATGACTCTGATGACCCGCAAAGCCGCAACTGGCGAACCCGCTTCTGCAAGTGGTCGTCTTTTGCTCAGCCGTGAAGCTGTCGAAGCGAAGGTTCATCAGCTTGGCGACAACTCGACCGATCCAATTCTTCAGGAACTTAGCTCGGCGAATGTCTTGACAGTTGGAGACTCGACTCCTGATGGTCAATCCAGTGGATTCCAAGTCAAGGTCTCCAACCCCGCGCAATTGGCTTCCGACCAGACTGTTACGGAACCATTAGTTGCCGCAGTTGCAGGTGCGTTTGCAGATTCACTCGATTTGGTAAAGCCAGTTCAGTTTGCAGGATCCGATGACCCAGAAGGTGCGCTTTACACCCAAGCAATCAGCTCCGACACACTTGGAGCATCGATCGGCAATCCTGCGATCAAAGATTCTTCCCGTGACTTTCTTGGAGGAGTGGTGGTTGTTCTAAAAGACCTTCAGCCTCCGGTGACTATCGAGGAAGCAGAAACTCGCATCGCCCGCATGCGAAAGCAGCCAGACTTTTCAGCGATCAGTTCTCGGCCCACCCAAGTTGTCGGAGTTCAATTGGCAGACCCAGCGAATCCCGCGAAGGGTTGGTCCTCGGTCGCAGTCATGGTGACAGAGCCAGCAGCTCTCTTGAGCAAGGTCGATGCCGCAACATGGGAACGCGTTGTCGCCAAACCAGAATGGCAGTTGATTCAAGCTGCATTTACGTCAAAATTGAGTTTGGATCAAGTCAACAGTTTCTCGCCAGTTGTCGCAGCCAACTTGGCAGCGACGGCAATCGTGGCGATCATCGTCAGTCTGATCGGAATGATTTTGTACATCTGGATTCGGTTTGCCAGCTTCCGATACTCCATGGCGACCATCGTCGCTGTCTCATTTAACGTCTTGGTTTGCCTTGGTGCGTTGGCTCTCAGCCTTCGCATCGACGGGACCAGTTTTGCCAAGATGTCTCTTATGGAAGAGTTTCGAATAGATCTCAATGTTATTGCTGCCCTTTTGACGATAATCGGATACTCATTGAACGACACAATCGTCATCCTCGATCGCATCCGAGAAAACAAGGGCAAAAATCTCGTTGCTTCTTGGACACATATCAACAATGCGATCAATCAAACTTTCAGCCGAACGCTGATGACCGGTGGAACCACCCTCGTCAGCGCAGCGGTCTTGTATCTCTACGGAGGCCCGGCCATTCAGCCGTTCGCCTTCACTTTCATCGTTGGTCTGCTCGCTGGTACGGTCAGTTCTGTCGTGATTGCCGCCCCCATGACTTATATCAAGGGGCAAGATCATTCAGTCTTTGGTCTCGCCAAAGCAGGCTCCGGAGGGGTCGTCAACCCCACTCCGGCATAGTTTCTTTTCACGGACGGTTCTTTCAAATTCTGGACATGGAGGTCCAACAATGACTCGCGGAGCTAAGATTGTCGTTTTTTCTGTCGTAGGCTTATTCGTACTTGCAGGGATC
>CAMDEL010000190.1 GCA_945896765.1 Singulisphaera sp. GP187 | reverse complement strand
GAACGCGAGCAGTTCCGCCTCGATCATTGCGGATTTATTTTTCAGGGTTACAACCTGTTTTCTGCACTGTCGGCCCGGCAGCAGTTGGAAATGGTCGCCACGTGGGGAAACCATTTCAGCCAGCAAGAGTCGCGTTCGCGTGCGGATGGCCTTCTCGAACGCCTTGGTCTTGGCGGCAAGGGACATCTTCGGCCTTCACCTTCACAAGCAGTCCGCTCATTCCGATCGCATCTGCACCCGTGGTTCGCCAAGCATCCAGGATTTGCGCAAGGCTCTGCTTGATGCCGATATTGTGCACTTTATAGCCATTATTAGAGAGAATGATGTCAACAAGATTCTTGCCGATGTCGTGCACATCACCTGCGACAGTCGCAAGCACAATCGTGGCCTTCGGCTTCGCATCCATTCCAACACGCTCCATATGCGGCTGGAGAAATGCGACAGATTTCTTCATGACAGACGCACTCTGCAACACGAATGGCAATTGCATACGACCTGCGCCAAACAATTCGCCAACCGTCTTCATTCCAGCCAAGAGATAATCATTGATGATTGCCAATGGCGAATAGGTCTTGAGTGCTTCATCAAGTGACGCTTCTAGCGACTTCTCTTCTCCATCGATGATGTGCCTCTGCAAGCGATCCTCAATTCTAAGAGTCTCCATCGGCTCCGCCTTGACCGCAGAAACTCCATCTGGAAAAAGCGAAATGAAATGCAGAAGTGGATCGAATGATTCTGGTTGTCCTTCAGGTCGTTCTGCGCCCCGTCGATCAAAGACCAACCACTGCGCCGCCTGCCAGTGTTCTGGCGGAATCTTGCTCTCTGGCAGAATGCGCGAAACATGCACGATGGCCGCAGTTAATCCACGAGTCCGCGCTTCATGCAAGAACACACTGTTGAGCACTGCCCGAGCTGCGGGCTTCAAACCGAATGAAATGTTCGACAGTCCAAGAATGATGGAACACCGCGGAAATCGCTGAGAAATCAGCCGAATTCCTTCGAGTGTTTCCAGTCCCAACTTTCGGTCGTCGGCATTACCAGTTGCGATCGTGAACGTCAAAGGATCCCAGAAAAGATCGGATTCATCCAACCCCCATTTGCGCGTGAACAAATCATGGATGCGCTCTGCGATCTCCAACTTGCGCACGGCTGTCTTTGCCATGCCTGCTTGTGGATCTTCGTCGATGGTCAATGCGACGCATGCAGCGCCATACTTTTTCAAAAGTGGACAGATGCGATTCATCCGCTCTTCGCCATCCTCCAAATTGATCGAATTGACAATGCAACGCCCCGGCGCATGCTGCAATCCAGCCTCGAGTACATCCGCCTGTGTCGAGTCGATCATCAACGGAGCATTCACCTGCCGTACAAATCGCGCGATCGTTTCAGACATGTCACGAACGCCATCTCGGCCAACAAAATCGACGCAGACATCTAAAACATGAGAGCCATCACGCAATTCTTCTTTGGCCATCGATGCTAGCCCGTCCCAATCTTCGGCATCAAGCAGCGTCTTGAATTTCTTTGATCCATTTGCGTTCGTTCGCTCGGCAACAATCAAGAAAGAATTGTCTTGGCGAAATTCTGTTTCGGTATACAAACTGGAACACGCTGGAACCGGCAACTCGATTGCTCTGCTTGGCTTAGTCGAAGTCCAAGGCACTGCCTTGCGAAGTGCCGCAATATGTTCGGTCGTCGTTCCACAACAACCACCAACGATGTTGGCTCCAAATTCCTCTATAAAACGGCGCATTGCGGTCGAAAAATCCTCTGCGCGCAGCGGATATTCGGTTCGACCTTCGACCAGAATCGGCAATCCCGCATTGGGGATTACGGAAAATGGGCGATTCCAATTCTTGGCAATGTGCGCAAGATGCGGCGTCATTTCCGTCGGTCCTGTTGCGCAGTTCAATCCAAGCGAAGCAATTGGAAATGGTCGCAGCGCATTCACCACAGCGCTGATATCAGACCCCAAGAGCATCGTGCCTGTGGTCTCCATCGTGACGGAAACAAGAATCGGCATATCGCGAACAGTTTTTCCAGCCGCTTCGAGCGCTTCCAAACATGCGGTCACCGCACATTTAATTTGCAAGAGGTCTTGGCATGTTTCGATCATGAAGCAATCTGCGCCGCCATCAATCAATCCGCGTGCCTGTTCTCGATACGAATCCGTCATCACCGACCACGATGCTTGACCGAGCGTTATAAGTTTCGTTCCAGGTCCCATCGATCCAGCGACAAATCGAGGTCGGCCAGGTTCGGAATATTTTGCGCATGCAGCGCGAGCGATTTGCGCCGCTTTGACATTCAGGTCATACACCCAACCAACCATTTCTTCATCAAAGTCTGCAGCGACAAGTTTGTTGGTTCCGAATGTGTCAGTCTCTACAACATCAGCACCCGCAGCAAGAAAACTTTCGTGGATGCGCTGAATGATGTCTGGTCGCGATCGCACCAAGATGTCAGTGCAATTGTCGCGACCGATGTAATCCGCAGGAGTGCAATCGGAGCATGCGTGAATGGATGTTCCCATCGCTCCGTCAAAGACGAGCGTGCGCAAATCAAGTTGGCCAAGAAAAGTTGGAGTCACGAGACAAGGATATCGGCGTTTTCACTCAAGCGCCATCATTCATCCGGATAAACGGATGAATAGCCTCTTACCCCACATTTTCTGCTCTCAGATGCGATACTTTGCCATATGCAAAGCCTCATTCTCGTTTGGCTTACAGCCTTCGCCAGCACAACTTCCATCTGCGCTTGCCAATCGAATCCCACGGCATCATCTGTTTCACCGGCGTCCGCTGCTCCAATAGTGCAAGCCGCGGTGCAAGCAGACCAACCCATGGAAGAATCGCAGGCGATGCTGAATGGCTTGGTATTCGATCAAGTGTGGGTCATCATTCGCGACACGCACCCCGACCCTTCACTGAATCAAGCTGAATGGAACGAAACGCGTCTTCGTTTTCGTGATCGTGCGGTTGCGGCAACCGACGCTGACACATTTCGAACCGTCCTGCGAGACATGCTTCAAACGCTTGGGGAAAGTCACTTTGCAATCATTCCAAATTCTGTTTCAGGATCCCCAGGTGCTGTTGGCGGTTGGTCGGGAGTCACAGTGCAAGTTCTCGGCGGCGATGCAATCGTCACTCGAATTGCCAGGAAAAGTCCAGCAGAAATAGCCGGGATCAAGACGGGCTGGAAACTTCTTTCGTCTGAGGGCGATTCGATCGACCCAATCATCAAAGTGTTTGGAACCCCGCGCACATCGCTCGAGAGACTTGCGCGTGAACAAGCAGTCAGCGCATTCGTTGGCGGTCGGCCAGGGATGAGTCCGAAATATCTCTTCGTCGATTCCAACGGAGAAGAGCACGAAGTCATCATCACCTTTGAAGATCCACCAGGCGATCTTGTAAAAATGGGAAATCTTCCGCCATTTGCCGCAGAATCCAAGTGGTGCTGGCTCAGTGAAGATGAGATCAAAAGTATCGGTGGCGATCCACGATTGACCGGGCGTATTGGATATCTCAGCTTCAGCATTTGGATGACTGCGCTCTCCGCAACCATCGACGATGCATTGACCGCATTTCGGACTGCGGATGGCATTGTGATTGATCTTCG
>CAMDEL010000189.1 GCA_945896765.1 Singulisphaera sp. GP187 | reverse complement strand
AATGCCGCACCTTCACGCCAATTTGTAGTTTGTTCACTCCCTGCATTTCGAATTGCGTCATCGCAAGCGCCAGTCGTCCATTCGATATGCGCGGTGATTCCATAGGTTGAAACACCGCACACAAACATCGCAAACTTCTGTCGCGGCGTCGATGCGAGACTTCGCAATCCAGGAGTTTTTGCGGAAGGACCTGCGACACCAATTGACTGACAACTCCAAAGAGGCACAGAAAGTGTCCATGGAACGCCAGTCAGCAGCGCATCTCCTCGAGACATCGGCGATGTCGTCATAGACGTCCAACCCGCTTCAGGTGGATTCAGGTCGTCGATTGTGCTTCCAAGAGCCTTTGCAATAACGAGCGCTCCAAATCCCAAACCAATGATCGGGATTTTCAGATCGTGCGCCTCGGCGACGATTTTCATAGAACTCCGATGACTGTCGTCAGTCAATCGCACCGAACAAGGCGCATCACCAACGACCACTCCGTGAATATCTTCAAGAGAGACGTCCTTTGCGCTGGCAAGTTCATTGCCTCGCAGAGTCACGATGCGCTGCGCATATTCGCGCAGAACCAGTCCAAGGTTTCCCATACCGCCAACAACGCCGTGGTCTATGAATAAAATTGCCATAGAAACCAATTTAGTCGCAAGGGCCGAAACCGTCATCCCAAATGGGAAGATTTGTAGGCCCGCTCATTTTGTGCGATATGTTGGTGAAGTGGCACGAGAACCTCAACATGCTGAACTCGCTCAACGTGGCGAAAATGCTGCGCGCGTATTTCTTGAGCGCCAAGGATATGAACTTTGCGCGCAAAATCTTCGCGTCGGATCCGACGAGGCAGACCTTGTCATGCGCTCGCCAGACGGAAGCACCTTGGTCATCGTCGAAGTCAAGACACGATCTTGCGCCGATGCGTGGCCCGAAGAGCGTGTCGATGCATCGAAGCAACGCAGCCTAATTCGACTTGCTCGAACTCTCGCCCGCCGAGGAAACCTCAGTTCGCCTCTGCGTATTGATGTCATCGCAATAAATCTCCCGAGCGATTCTCCCCCGTGCATTCGCTGGTTTGAGAACGCAGTGATGGGTTCTTGACCCTTCAAAGAAATGCCCCAATCACTCCTTCGGCAAATAGCGTTCCCAAGCGATCACGATCAGACGCTTGGTCATCTGATCGATGTCATTCGTCACCCACCGATCACGCAGTGATGCGAGATATCGATTTCGCTCGTATGCCCCTCGTTGTTCTTTCAACCCGCGTCGAATTGACCTCTGCAGAGCAGACTCGAAAATCGACCTCGTTGCCTGCTCTTGCACATTCGTCACGCAATACCACGTTGCCGTTGATCCTTTGCGTAGTTCTTCTGTCACCTGTCCATTTTCCACTGCCAAGAGAATTTTCTTAATGTCGTCGGCCAATTCGAGACCTGCGAGTCCATTCTTTGGCAAAGGATATTGTTGCCATTTTCCACCGTCTGGAACATTCAATGCAGTTGTGACCTGCTCAAATGTTTCCCCACGCTTAAAACGTTCCTGCACATTTTTAATTTCCAATTCATCCGACACTTGAAGTCGAATGCGACCGATGGTGATCCGAGGTTCGGGATTAAACTCTTTTTCGAGCATGGAATATTGTCGCTCCACATCGCGCCAACTGACGATCGTGCGAGGTTCAACACGACGCCGCAGAAGATCCGACGCGAGCGCTTCGTCTCGCTTTTCCTTCAGATACTGCTCCATATTCATGCCAAATTGATCTTCGATCGATTGACTGGCAGAAGTACGATTTCCTCCATTTCCCGCAACGGTTTGCTCTTGAATGCTCTGAATCCATGCGAAAATTCCAGCTTGCATTTCAGGCGAGAGCATTCCTTCTGCTTCGGAAATAATCAGTTCGTTGTTGATGTACTGCTGAAATCGATCTTGGATCAGCTTTTCAATCAAGCGCTGTGCATTCCCTGGCGGATTCTCGGCAACGATTCTCAGAATACGATCCTCAATCGAAGTCATAAACTTCCCGGCATAGACCGGTCGGCCATTGATCTGACCAATGAGACTTTCGATCGTCCATTTCTCGCCAGGTTTCACACGGATCTCATCCGTTGCAGCTCCGACATTTATGACTTTCTCGGTTCCATCTGCGTTCTTTTGGACTCGTTCTTTTTGGGTGATGACCTTTTCAGCCTCACCCTCCTTCTCGATATCCACAGTCGTTCGAATCTCCTCTGGGGCGAAGACTGTTGGAGGGACTTGAACGATATCAAGACCAGCATTTGCCGCCGAAAGATGATTGAAATCGTTCGCCGTAATTTCTTGCGCAGTTTCTGGTCGATCCACCAAAGTTTCGCAACCAGAAAGCGCAATTCCCACGGCGGCGACCGTTCCGAAAACACAAATGATGTTCGCCACTCGCCAAATCGACATCAAGTCAGTCTACCCCTTGCTTCCTATACTTGAATTCTAGGAGACAACATGAATAGCAACCCCGACGAATTGAAACTGCACGTTGATAGCGATTGGAAGGCTCAAGCCGAAGCGGAACGAGAAAAACTCCGCAAGATTGATGTCGAAAGAGAGACGGCCAAAGAAGATGAATCGGCAGACAAACTTCCCCCCGCGGATTTTCGCAGCATCGTCGGACTTTTAGCAACGCAAGCTCTTGGCGGGCTTGGCGCATATGGCGATCCTGATACTCGGCGCGTGGTCGTTGACCTTCCCGCTGCTCAGTTTGCGATCGACCTTCTTGGCGTGCTTGCAGAAAAGACCAAAGGGAATCTTGCCGAAGAAGAAAGCAAAGAACTCATCGCAATTCTGACTGAACTGCGCTCGCGATTTGTGCACTTTGCGCAAATGATGGCAGCGCAAGCGGCACAAGGAAATCCAGCAGCAGTCAGTGCCGCAATGGGAGCAGCTCAAACTGCTGGCAAAGCAGAATCGAACAAACCAAAGATCATCTTGCCGAGTTGAAGTCTGACGGTTTGCGTTATCAAATCAACAATGCGCGCCGAAGAAATTCTTCGACTCCAGCGACATACAAGATTCCATACACCCCAACGACAAAGATCGTCATTGCAACTGCAACGATGGGATCTGATCGAATTGCATCGAGTGGCGAATCGCTCAGACCTTGCATTGCTCTGCGATAAAATCGGTGCACGACGATCAGCACGATCGGCGTCAGCAAAGCCAATCCAAACGATCGTCCACCAAAGATTCCCTGAGCATGCGCGCTGAGCGTGTACATCAAAAACATCAGCACGGTTAATCCACCGCTGACGCTTAAGAGCCAATTCAATTCGGCCAAATCTCCATACTTTGCGCGCGGCTTCCACTGCGTTGCCTGCATTCGGGATGCAGAAGAAAGATCGCATTGACGCTTGATAAATGCTAAATACAAAGTCAAGAAGAAAACGCAGAGGATCAACCAAATGGATACAGGTGCGGCGATTGCAACAGCACCAGCGATTGCTCGCAAGCAAAACCCACTCGCGATTGTTGCTGCATCGATAAAAATCAGACGCTTCAATCCGAGGTTGTATCCCCCTTGCAATGTGATGTATGACACCACCACCCACATCGTCGCTGAATTTGCTTGAGCTGCGACCACGATTGCGAGTGTGGCGAGAACGAATCCAATCACCGCCGCAAGCGCCGCAGGAAT
>CAMDEL010000188.1 GCA_945896765.1 Singulisphaera sp. GP187 | reverse complement strand
GTTGCCTTATATGTATGCCGCACATGTAATCCCAGTCGGCGCATGCGCGCAGCAAGTTGTGCGAGCAATTGATCCGCCGCCTCGGCTCCTGCCGAAATGAGAAAGACATCAGGACGCGGCAAGAGTGATTCGCCTTCGTCGGCAGGCAGTTTTCCTCTGTCCTTCAGCACAAGTCCAAGCACAACATCGCCCATTCCAAATCCAACTGCGGGCATTGATGGACCACCGAAGAGTTCAATCAACTTGTCGTATCGACCGCCGCCAGCAATGGCGCGTTCTGCCCCGCTTGCTTCGTGAATTTCAAAGACGGAACCCGTGTAATACGCCAAACCCCGCACGATTCCAAGATCGATATCGCACCACGGACCAAGCTGCGCAGCGCAAATTTTTCGCGCAAGTTCCGCCAGCGGCTCCGCGTCGGCAACATCACATCCGATCGCTTTCCCAATCGCCGCGGCGTCGCTATCAATCGACAATTTCGTTCGCGCAAGTTCTCCAAATCGTTCGAGCGCAGACGCACTCAATCCAATTGCAAGTGCACGCGCATCGAAATCCTTTGCTTCCATCTTGTCGCGTCGATCGAGCAGCGTGAACGCTTCCGCCAATCGCTCAGCGTCAACTCCCAGCGCCCGCAGTCCAGCGGCGACGGCACCACGATGACTCAACTTCACTCGCACATCTGCTGGCGTCAATCCCAAACGCTCGAGCGCGACAACCGCAGTTGAAAGGACATCAACTTCTGCCTGCGCACCTTCGATGCCGATCAAATCAACATTCCACTGGATGAATTCTCGAAGTCGCCCTCGCTGCGGACGCTCCGCGCGAAAATGCGTTGGTATTGCAAACCACTTCACAGGTATTGGCAATCCACCCGCCCGCGCAGCGACCATTCGTGCGAGAGTTGGCGTGAATTCTGGGCGAAGCGCATAATCGTCATCGCCGCCAGCTCTGCGAAAACTGAAAAGTTCGTTGACTATTCCTTCGCCGCTTTTCACCGTATAGAGCGAGAGATGTTCGAACGTTGGTCCGTCGATCTCCTCGAATCCGTGCACGACAGATGCGTGTCGCCACGCGCCTTCGATGTGGCGACGAATGGCCATGTCGCGCGGATAAAAATCGCGCGTTCCCTTTGGAGCTTGATGATTCGCCTGCGACGCCATAGTGCGTGAGTGTAGAGATCCAATGTGATTGCGTGCGCTTGTAGGCTTGGACAATGCTCACCAAACGACAACAGTTGATCCGCGTCATCTTGAGCGGCGGCATCGGCAGCATGTTGGAATGGTTTGATTTCGCTGTCTATGGATATCTCGCATCGGTGATCGCGCGCGTCTTCTTCCCCACAGAAGATCCAGTTGCGGGAATATTGAGCGCCTTCGCAGTCTTTACTGTTGGCTATTTGATGCGACCAGTTGGCGCGGTGTTGCTAGGCAACATCGGTGATCGTCTTGGACGAAGGTCGATGTTGCTCTGGTCGATTCTTCTCATGGGAATTGCGAGCACGCTGATTGGATTGCTCCCGACGTACGCACAAATTGGAATCTTCGCTCCGATTGGACTGGTCATCTTGCGCATGATCCAAGGGATTTCCGTGGGTGGTGAATACACAGGCGCAATGACATACACCGCAGAGATTTCACCGCACGAGCACCGTGGATTCGTCAGCAGTTTGGCATCTGTTGGAGCGCTCATGGGACTCTTGCTTGGATCTGCAGTTTCGTGGCTGCTCCAATCTCAATTGTCAGACGCAGACATGATCTCGTGGGGATGGAGACTACCGTTCCTCGCAGGGTTCTTCATTGCAGTCGCTGGAATTCTCATTCGTGAGCATCTGCCCGAAACAGAATCCTTCGCAGAAAACGTAGAGAAATCACAAAGCACTCCAGCGTTCATCGCATTCACTTTGCACTGGCGAACACTCATCCAGTGTGGACTGATCGTTGCGGGAGCAAACATCGTTTTCTATACCGCCTTCGTTTACTTCCCCGAATATGCGGCAACACTTCCAGGAGCAAAGGCGGGACTCTCAGAAGGATTCAACGCGCTCGTCCTCTTGTTGCAAATTGTGATCATCCCAATCGGGGGCTGGCTTTCAGATCGATTCGGTCGTCGAAGAATCAGCCTTTTATTCACATGGTTCTTGTTGCTTGCGATCATTCCAACATTTCAACTTGGAACTTCTGGAAAACTCGAAGACCTCATCATCGCTCAAATCATCTTGTCTATTCCAATTGGCGTTCTCTTTGGAATTCAAGGGGCAATGCTGGTGGAAATCACGCCAGCGATTCCGCGCTGCAGTATTTTCTCGATTTCATACGGCTTGACCATGGCCATCTTTGCGGGCACTGCGCCACTCTTGGCAACATGGATGATTCAGAAGCAAGGATGGAGACACGGCCCTTCGATCTATGCGGCGATATTTACTGTCGTGTCGCTCGTGGCGCTCTATCGACTTGGCGAAACGAACACTCCAACCGCAAGCATCACCACTCCGGTCCGCCCGAGTATCGACCAAACACGTCCGCCATCGCATTGACCATTTCGCCAAGCGTGCATCGTCCGTGTGCAGCAGCGACAAGAGCGGGCATCGTGTTTTCGTCTGACCGAGCCGCGCGGCGAATTTCGTCAAGACACCGACGCGCGACATCTGCATCTCGACTTTTTCTGAAAGCACTCAATCGATCGCACTGCACTGTTTCGACAGTGTGCGGAATCTGCAGAATCTCCATCGTGCGTTCTTCATTTCCTTCTGGATACGCATTCACGCCAACGATAATTCGATCTCCCGCTTCCATCTCCTGCCCAACGCGGTAACTCGCCTCTGCGATTGCGCGTCGGAAATATCCCTTGTGAATTCCCGCGACAACTCCGCCCATTTCATCGATCTCACGGATCATGCCGTCTGCGTCCGCCTGCATTTGATCGGTGAGCGCTTCGACATACCACGAACCACCCAGCGGATCGACCGTGCGGTGAACACCAGTTTCGTGCGCAAGAATTTGCTGCGTGCGCAGCGCAACGCGCACTGCGGTCTCGGTCGGCAAGCCGAGCGTCTCGTCCATACTGTCCGTGTGCAAACTCTGACAACCCCCAAGCACACCAGCCATCGCTTGATATGCAACGCGCACAATATTGTTCAGCGGCTGCTGTTCGGTCAGCGAACATCCCGCGGTTTGCACATGCGTTCGCATCAACCATGATCGCTCTTGCTTCGCACCGAATCGCTCGCGCATCGCGTGGGCCCAAATGCGCCGCGCAGCGCGCAACTTGCAAATCTCTTCGAAGAACTCGTTGTGACTGTTGAAGAAGAAGGACAATCGCGGAGCGAATGCGTCCACGGGCATGCCGCGCTTCAATCCCCACTCGACATATTCCATTCCATCGCGCAATGTGAAAGCAAGTTCCTGCGTTGCAGTCGAACCCGCCTCGCGAATGTGATAGCCACTGATCGAGACAGAGTTCCACTTCGGCGTGTGTTTCCCAGCGAATTCCATCGTGTCCACAACCAACTTGACGCTGGCTTCTGGCGGATAGATAAATTCATTCTGCGCATGAAATTCCTTCAGGATGTCATTCTGCAACGTCCCGCCGATGCGGTCCCATGAAATCCCACGCTCTTGCGCCATCGCTAAGTACATCGCCCAGATCACTGCCGCAGGACCGTTGATGGTCTGGCTGACGGTGACATCACC
>CAMDEL010000187.1 GCA_945896765.1 Singulisphaera sp. GP187 | reverse complement strand
CCCTTGCGATAACGATTGAAATTTGCAATCAATGTTGGCGTCTTGGCGACGAGACGAAGCGCTTTGCGTTGATTCGCCGCTGGCGATGGATCATCCGCCTCGACATCAAAGTGCGCAAGCGCCGAGACGAGTGTTCGCAGCGCATCCATCGGAGCCGCAGTGCGCGGAATCGCGCGAATGACATCTATCATCCGAGGATCGATGTTGTATTCACCTTGGAGTTGCTGCGAGAAGTCTGCAAGTTCGCGTGCAAGTGGAAGTCGTCCATTCCAAAGCAACCACGTCGTCTCTTCGAATGTCGAATTGCGCGCAAGGGAATCGATGTCGAAGCCAACATATTCAAGAACGCCTTTCGCTCCGTCAATAAATGACAACTGGGTGTCCGCCGCGATCGTATTTCCGAGACCTTTGTCAACATTGAGTGTCATAGAGTTCCTATCCTAAGGTCGAATATGATACCCCTTGGCACCGATCGAATCACGAGAAAAACCCCGACAACGATCACAATTATTGTTTTGAACATTGCGATCTTCCTGCTGATCTCATTGGGATTGAACGCTCAATCAACCGCAACTGCTTCGAAAGCTGCTGAAATCGAGCAGTTTGGGGTGTTTTATCCGGGTTTACAAATGGTTCTGACACACCCATGGACCCTGGTCACATATGCCTTTCTGCATGATCCAAGTGGGCTCAGTCATGTGGCATTCAACATGCTCTTTTTATGGATCTTCGGCCGCGCGGTCGAGGATCGGCTGGGATCGATTTGGTTTGCAGTCTTTTATATCGCCGGTGCGATCGTGTCGGCACTGGGACAATGGCTTATCTCTCCAGCTCCAATGATCGGCGCAAGTGGAGCAATTGCTGCCGCAACCGGAGCATTCGCAGCACTCTGTCCACGATCGCGAGTTCGAGTGCTCTTTTTCTTCACGATCATCGAGATTCCTGGAATCGTTCTTGTGCTCATCTTTGTTGGACTCGACTTGTTTGGGCAACTTGGACAGTCTGTATCGAGTACATCCCGTGGCGGCATTGCATATTCCGCGCATCTTTTTGGATATGCATTTGGAATGCTGACCATGCTTGCGCTTCTTGGTTCTGGAATTCTCAAGCGAACAGAATTCGATCTCTTCTTCATCATGAAGCAAATGAAGCGCCGACGCGAGATGCGCGCAGCGGTCAATCAGAGCAGAAGTCCGTGGGTGAAAGATGTGTCGACACTTTCTGTTGCGACTCCCCAAGCAACAACTGATGTCCTTCGAGCAGGGACTCCGATGCGCAGACAACTGAGTGATGCAGATGCCAAGCGTGAATTGCATGATGCAGGAACGCGCTGGAGTCGCGGCGAATTCTCGGCTGCAGCAAATGCTTGGGAGCGATTTGCACAGAGATTTCCAAGTCATCCAGACTCAGATGGAGCGCTTTTGCTTGCTGCTGTGACCTATGCACGAAAATTGAATGATCCGACACGAGCACGCAAACTTGCGCAGCGACTTGTGGACCGAGTGCCTGCGGCGACGATCGAAACGCTGGCTCAAACGAAGGATCTCTTGAAAGAAATCGAAGGAATGAAATCGTAATGATGAATCGTGATTCGCAGTTTGTTGCGAAGCCATTCCAGAAGTTTGAACAAAGGTTCTTCGTGAAGATTTGTGGCATCCGCGACATGCAAATCGCACATGTGTGCGTCGATGCAGGCGCAGATGCAATCGGATTCGTATTGGCAGATGGAAGTCCACGAAGCATTTCGCTTGAGAGCGCTATCGAGATTCAATCAGACTTGCCGCAAACCATCTCGAGCATTGCTGTCGTTCGAAATCCTTCGCCTCAAGACTTGGCGCTGACAATGTGGAGTGGTGGAATTCAATTTCATGGAGATGAATCAATTGATTTCGTTCAGCGTGCACGCGGATCATCACGGATGATCATCAAAGCAATCAACGCTGGCGTCGAGGAAATTTTGAAATGGGATTCAACCTCTGCAATCGATGCACTCTTGGTTGATGGCTCCGCAGCTGGTAGCGGAGAATCCCACGATTCTGCGTGGCTGGAACAATTGGCTGCACTGCGGCCAACGCTGAAAAAACCGCTCATTTTGGCGGGTGGTTTGACGCCCGAAAATGTTGGAGCTGCCATCAAACTCGTGAAACCAGCAGGAGTCGATGTTTCAAGTGGCGTCGAAATCGCACGAGGCGTGAAAGATGCTGGACTGATTCGAGCATTTATTGCTGCAGCACGGGAAGCGCACGATTCTTCAGCGAGCAATTGACGAGACGGATTTGGAAACACGCCCAGCGGCACGATCACGAATCCATTCGCTCATATTCGTTCGTTGACTCTTCCAGCCACCACCGAGTCGATCAGCAAGAAATGCGCGATACATCCCAAGCAATGTTCGGTCGAAAAGAATCACGCTGTTGATTCGCTCCTCAATCGCCTCGCGTTCAGATGCGGGTCGATCTTGTGGCTTGGGAAGTGCAAGACCACTGACAGTCAATCGATCACCTTGAACTGTGCAGCGCCACTGCTGACCTTCGGCAGCGAGTGTCAATCCCATTCGCCGCGGCATTTTTCCACTTTGCAGTGCGCGTGCAGCTTCGGGCGAACGTGTCGGTGCATCACCGCGCAGGCTGATGCCACCAGTCACTCCCCATGCGCAGTCGAGATCGAGCACTCGTTCAGCGACGAGAGCGACTTCGGTTGTTTCGGTGGAAGGACCGCCAATTTCAACAACACCTTCACCACATTCGCACTTCCACCAGAGCCACAATAGGAAGACATTCCCGAAATAATCCAGCGGATCCCCTGCTGCCCATGATGGTTCTGGATTTTCACCGATCTTGCGCGGTGCTCCTTCATCATCAGTCGCCACTTGCGCTGGAGGTGAGACGAACGCATCAAGATGTGCATCTTGCAATTCACGCGCATGTCCGAGAGTGGCTGCTTCAAGCACAGCGCGACGGCCAGCAGCTTGTCGCTCGATCAAACAGTCGAAAGTTTCTTGCATCAGCCCTTTGAGTTGATTGAACGGAATCTCTGCATCGACTGGAGCAAAGACAACGCCGCCTTCAAGATCCCACAGCACAGGACGCTCAGCAATTCTGCGCCAGCGACCTTCGCCAATTTCTTGCATGCATCGCTGTTCGCTTTGTTCCTTGGCCTCCATTCGATCTGCGCGCGAAAGTCCACGATCGCTTGGAGATCCACCACGCATTTCATCCTCGGCCATTGCGCGGTATGCGCGCTTCAACGCAGGCGGTACTGCAACGGTGTCAGTCCGCATCGCCGCCAACAGCGCGCCAGAAAAACTATTTGACTCGTGCGAAAAATCCATGTCGAAAACATGTCGACCAGCGATCCAACCGCTCGTGACGGGCGAGCCATTTCCGGCTGCATCAGGGCGAATGCAATTCTTGCTCAGTTTCTTGAGCGCCGACTGATCGATATCAGTGGGAGCTTGACCAGATCCAACGGCGCAGCGCGCGTACGAAATGACTCCGTGACGAAAGGGCATTCACCAAATATCCCCGAAAAATCCAGCGCAAACCACTCTCCGACAAGTTGTCCACTTCGTGGACGAGTGGCACTATCCTGTTGGCATGCCATTCAACATTGAAGATATTCGTGCCCGTCAGATTCTTGATTCGCGCGGCCAGCCAACAGTCGAATGCGAGGTCAGACTTTCGGGTGGTGCAGTCGG
>CAMDEL010000186.1 GCA_945896765.1 Singulisphaera sp. GP187 | reverse complement strand
GCTCCAAGCATTGCAACTCGCTTGCCTTTGATGGATGTGACTTTTTGAATTGCCTTCACCACACCCTTGCCATCATTATTGTGACCAGTCAGACGACCATTCTGAATCGTCATGTAGTTGCACGCTCCGATGGCCTGGACATCTTTATCCACTTCATCAAGGTGAGGGATAGATACGACTTTATAGGGCACGGTGATACAAGCGCCTGCAAAGCCCAAATCCCGAACGCCAGCGATAGCGGCAGCAACTTTGGATTCCGATTGCACATCGCATTTCCAAAACTGCCAGTGCAATCCGTAGTGCGCATAGACCGCATCGAACATTCGATCAATGGGATTTTCGGCAACCGGATGCCCCAACATGCAAGTCATTTGTTTTTGTGTGGGAAGATTTGCTTCGGACATAATTGATCTCATGGATCATTGCAGAATATGATCAGCGATGACGATTTGCAGGTAAGAGGGTTTCGTGCGGAAACTAGGCCTTCACTCGCCAGTCGAGTCCTTCGGGCAATGTCCCCAAGTTCTCGCATCCATCGGCAGTCACTACAAGCATGTCTTCGACGCGCACGCCACCAAGTCCTGGTTGATACAGACCAGGTTCCACAGTCACGACATCACCGATGATGAGTGGTGGTCCCTTCTTCGCAAGCAACGGAGGTTCGTGCACTTCAAGCCCCACACCATGTCCTGTGCCGTGCGTCATTCTTGCCTGCGCCCAAGTCTCTTCACTTGATGGCATTCCCATAGCGAATCCAGCATCGCGGATCACGCGCGATGTCGCCGCATGAACTTCTTCACCCGTGACTCCAGGCCGAATTGCCGCAATTGCAGCACGTTTCGCAGCAACGACTGCTGCGTGCATCTGCACGATATCGCGTGGCGCCGCGCCGTTGACAACAGTTCTGGTGCAGTCGCCGTTGTAGAGCGTCTTGCGACTTCGAGGAAAAATATCGACGATGATTGGCTCGCATGTTCGCAATTCTCCGCTGCCATGTTCGTGACAATCGCTGCCCATCGCGCCGCACGCGACGATTGATTCAGGATTCAGATATCCGCGGCGTAATAAAAAAACATCGACCGCTTCGCGAATGCGTTGACTTGTGAGAGGCTTGCCCGTGCCAAGCAACACTCCGTCATCGCGTACTGGTGCGGCCGCAATCGTTTCGCACGCCAATCGAATCGCAGCTTCTGTGTCTTGTTGGCATTGACGCAACCATGCAATCTCTTGTGCGTCTTTACTTCGCCGAATGAAAACACCATCATCGGGATTGCAAGTCACGCGCAAACCCGCAGCAGTCAGTTGGTGCCAATAGATTGCGGGTGTCGATCGATCGATCGACACACTTGTTGCTCCCGTTCGAATGATGCACTCTGCGACGGACTGCGCAGTCGCAGTTTCTCTGTCCCCTGAAAGGCCAGAGGCAGGAGTGAAATCCGCGGGGCAGTGAAATTCATCGGCGCGCGCGTGCTTGCGTGCGCGATCCATTTCAATATCACGCAGAATCAAGATGCGGCGGGGGGCAGCATTCGCTGCGCTCTGCACAGTAATAAGCGCCGCTGGATCACCAACGGGAAATCGGATTCGGTGATGGAGAGATGCGCTGATCGCTGGTATTCCAGCACAAAGTGAGACCTGCGCAGCGGAATCCGCCACGAAATCAGCCCTTGGCTTTCTCGCGTGCTTTCGCAGCTAATTTTTTCGCAACATCCGCGTCAGCAACGTCCTGCATTTCTTCTTCGGCTTTCAAACAAAGTTGTACGAGAGTCGTGTGCAGCTCTTCGTGATCTGGAACAGAGTCCATCAGAGAAACTGCGAAATCCACTTGGCGCACCGCATCCATACCAGTATCGATCATGCCGATCGCCGTATCACCGAGTTGCTCGAGAGCCCAAAGAAACCACTGCTTGGTAGGTTTTGCTGGTTTTTCTGGCGCGTCGATTCTTGCGCGCACAGTCATGAGGCCAATCGCAACAATTGGCACAAGTCCCAACTGCGTTGTTGGTTCGCGGCAGATGACAAGTGCGGGAACTTCTCGGCGAATCGCAGTCAACCGAATGCGCCGAGCATCTGCACCAACAAGCGGCGGCTGCATGATGTGCAAGCCAGGTCCGACTCGATGATCTTCACCGATCTCGCCTTCGATCCATTTCACCGTCGTGGCCTCGGCTGCCAACTGCATTCTCTGTCGCCGAGATTCTTGCAGTGGCATAATGATTCGACTCATTCGACCGAAGTCTCCCACTTGATGGGCAACTTCCAGAGCGCGTTGCGCAAGTCGTTCCGCTTCGAACCATTTGCCAGACTTCAGCGCACTCTGCGCTTTCTGCATCAGGTCATCGATTCGAGCGGCTTTGGCAGGGGTAGTCATTGGTTTGTAAGGTTACCCACGGACGACTCGAATGGCGCGTTTGTCATCAGTCCGCTTCACTTCGAGGGATCGACCATTCAGTCCTTCGTTGACTGCGCGAATGCTTTCGGCAATGCGGCGAAGAGCTTTGGATGTTGGGAAATCACGCAAAAGTGAGGCGATTTTCGTCACTCCAGCGCCACCGCGGAGGCGATAAATTTTCTTGTAGGCCTCTTTGACCGCTTCGAGTTCCATTTCATCCATACCGATTCTGCTCATCGCAACGTGGTTGTATCCACGAATGGCAGCGGGGCTTCCTTCGGCGAGCATGAATGGCGGAACATCTTTCGATACGCGAGCCATACCGCCGACAAATCCGCAGTATCCAACTTTTACAAAGTGATGCAGCCCAGCACCGCCTCCGATGTTGGCATAGTCATCCACATGAACATGACCTGCGAGCATCGCGTTGTTGGCGAAGATGCAGTGATTACCGATTATGCAATCATGAGCGATATGCACATTGCCCATCACAAGATTGTGCGATCCGATGCGCGTGATGCCTCCACCATTTCCAGTACCGCGGTGGATCGTGGCATGTTCGCGAATCATGTTGAAGTCGCCCATCTCGAGCCAAGTTGGTTCGCCGTGAAACTTGAGATCTTGCGGATCGCCACCAACCAAAGCAAATGGATGAATTTCGTTGCCGCGCCCCATGCGTGTCAATGAAGTGATGTGACAGTGACTTCGAAGCACACAATCTTCACCAATGTGCACGCGCGGTCCGACGGTGCAATAGGGCCCGATGCTCGCCGATTTGGCGATCTCGGCGGAAGGATCAATGATTGCAGTTGGATGGATCTTGGTCATTATTCGAATTCCGCATCGACCATCATGAAACGAATCTGAGCTTCGGCAGCAAGTTTGCCTTGGACCCACGCTCTGCACTGAACCGCTGCGCTTCGAGCACTTGCCCGCAGGGTTTCCGCCTCGATGATCAGTTGATCACCTGGAGTGACGGCCTTTCGCAACTTTACCTTATCAAGCGAGAGTAATACAGCAACTTTTCCAGTGTGTTCGAGAGTTTGGGAAAGCAAAAGACCGCCCAATTGGGCCATTGCCTCGACGATCAACACTCCAGGCATGATGGGAGTTCCAGGATAATGGCCTGGGAAAAATGGTTCATTGATTGTCACATTTTTAATGCCAACCGCGCGGCGATTTCCATCGATTTCCACGACTCGGTCGATCAAAAGCATCGGATATCGATGCGGCATGATGCGTGCAATCGCACGCGCATCAAGCACGCGACCGGTTCCCGCAATCTGAGTGCGCGCCGTTGCGCGAACTTGCTCGAATAG
>CAMDEL010000185.1 GCA_945896765.1 Singulisphaera sp. GP187 | reverse complement strand
CCATACATCGTTGGAAATGAAGCGGCTGAGAGATTTTCGTTCTATGGAATGAAGACCATCTTGGTGGTTTTCATGACGCAGTATCTGATGAGTGCGAGTGGCAGCCCGAATTACATGACCGACACTCAGGCGCGCGAGTGGATGCATCTCTTTGTTGCAAGCGCATATTTCTTTCCTGTGATCGGTGCAATCATCGCGGATGCGTTTCTTGGAAAGTATGTCACGATCTTGGCGCTTTCAGTTGTCTATGTTGCCGGGCATCTCTATTCAGCATTTATTGATTTGCCATCTGCCGCATTGTCGGCAACACTCGACCCAAAGGTTATGACCAAGGCGGCGGGGCATGGGTTCAACAGGCTCAGCCATACGTCGTGATCACTGCCGCGGAAGTGCTGGTCTCGATCACATGCTTGGAGTTCAGCTATACACAAGCTCCCAAGCAGATGAAGTCGCTCATCATGAGCTTCTATTTGTTGTCTGTTTCGCTTGAAAATCTTTTCACCGTTGCCGTCAATCATTTCACCATGGATGCAAGCGGGAACACGACGCTTGTCGGCGCCAGTTATTACTGGTTCTTCACCAACTTGATGGTGTGGACGACTGGTCTGTTCGTCCTTGTCGTGATCTTCTATAAGCCACGCGCTTATTTACAGGATGATCCAAACGCGCTTGGAGAAGTGGTCGAATAGTTCGCAAGACTCTGTGTGGCTATAGACGTTTATGCCAACGCGAGTGCGTTTTCGATGATCGCGTTCAATGTCGCGCTTGGTCTCATCGCCGCTGCAGCAAGCTTTGGATTGGGGTGGTAATAGCCGCCGACATCGATTGGCTTGCCTTGCACGCCGTTCAACTCTGCAATGATTGCCGCTTCGTTTGCGGTCAACTCTTTTGCGATTGGTGCAAAGTGTGCCGCAAGTTGTTTGTCTGCCGTCTGCGAAGCCATCGCTTGCGCCCAGTACATACCGATATAGAAATGACTGCCGCGATTATCCAGTTCGCCCACTTTGCGCGCAGGTCCACGGTTGTGTTGCAGATACTGCGAAGTTGCAGCATCGAGCGCATCGGCGAGAACCTTAGCGCGCTTGTTGCCCGTGCGATCGGACATATGTTCCAGCGAAGCAGCAAGTGCAAGGAATTCTCCAAGCGAATCCCAGCGCAGAGAATTTTCCGCGTTGAACTGCTGGACATGCTTTGGCGCTGATCCGCCTGCGCCAGTTTCAAACAAGCCGCCGCCGCTCATCAGAGGAACGATGGAAAGCATCTTGGCGCTTGTTCCAAGTTCCAGGATCGGAAAGAGATCGGTGAGATAATCGCGCAAAACATTGCCTGTCACGGAAATCGTGTCCTTGCCGTCCTTCATGCGCTCAAGTGAGAAAAGGCAGGCAGCAGCAGGGGCCATGATGTGAAAATCGAGTCCCTTCAATTCACCCTTTGATTCGTGCTCTGCGAGATACTTCTTGACCTTCACGAGCACTTGCGCATCGTGCGGACGCTTTTCGTCGAGCCAGAAAATGGCGGGAGTTGCAGAAAGTCGAGCGCGCGAAATTGCAAGCTTGACCCAATCCTTGATCGGCGCATCTTTCGCTTGGCATGCACGCCAAATGTCGCCAGCTTCGACTGTGTGCTGCATCAGCACCGCGCCGCTTGCGTCAACCATGCGAATAGTTCCAGCAGACTTGATCTCAAATGTCTTGTCGTGCGATCCATATTCTTGCGCTTGCTGAGCCATCAATCCAACATTTGGAATGCTGCCCATCGTCTTGGGATCGAACGCGCCGTGCTTCTTGCAGAAGTCGACGACTGCTTGATAGACGCCCGCATATCCACGATCTGGGATGCAAGCTTTGGTGTCTTGCGTCTTGCCTGCGGAGTTCCACATCTTGCCGCTCTCGCGCAACATCGCTGGCATCGAAGCATCAACAATAATGTCGCTTGGCACATGCAGATTTGTAATTCCTTTATCGCTGTCAACCATGGCGATTGCAGGACCGCGTTCGTACACAGCCTGAATGTCTGCTTCGATTGTTTCGCGTTCTGCTGCAGGAAGTGTTGCAATCTTCTCCACGATGTCTCCAAAGCCATTCTTCACATCAACTCCAAGTTTGGCGAGTGTGGCTGCGTGCTTATCGAAGACAGGCTTGAAGAAGACATGCACTGCGTGTCCGAAGATGATCGGATCAGAAACTTTCATCATCGTCGCTTTCAAATGCAATGAAAAGAGGAGATTTTCTGCACGCGCTGCATCAACTTGTGCAGTTAAGAATGCAATCAGTGCCTTCTTGCTGAGGAAAGTTCCATCAAGGATTTCTCCATCACGAAGTTTCAGCCCATCTTTCAGAACGGTCACTGCGCCATCCGCTGCAACATGCTCAATTCGAACACTCGTCGCACTGCCAATTGTGACGGACTTTTCATTGCCGAAGAAATCGCCGCTGCTCATGCTGGCAACGCTTGTCTTGCTGTCACTCGTCCATGCGCCCATCTTGTGTGGCTTCTCTTTTGCGTATGCCTTCACTGCTTTGGGTGCGCGGCGATCAGAATTGCCTTCGCGAATCACTGGATTGACTGCGCTTCCTTTGATCTTGTCATAGCGCGACTTTGTTTCACGCTGCGCATCATTGGCAGGTTCTTCGACGTAATCAGGAAGTGCGTATCCCTGCTTCTGAAGTTCAATGATCGCGGCTTTCAACTGCGGCACGGATGCACTGACATTTGGAAGCTTGATGATGTTCGCCTCGGGCGTGAGGCACATCTTGCCAAGTTCGGAAAGCGCGTCTTCGATGCGTTGTTCTGGTTTGAGGCTTTCGGGAAAACTGGAAATGATTCGACCAGCCAGCGAGATGTCACGAGTTTCGACCGCGATGCCTGCGGGTCCTGTGAATGCGCGAATGATGGGGAGAAAGGAATAGGTCGCCAAAGCAGGTGCTTCGTCGGTGTGCGTATAGATGATGGTTGGAGTTGTCATGTGAAATCCCTGATTTGGAAAAAAGGTCTGATCTTGCGCGAAAGTGAGAACGAAATTTGCGGATGAATAGTGTACGGAAAGAGGCGAATATTGGGCGTATGTCAAAGCGATTGGCGAAGTTTGGTCGCATCTGCCTGCATTTCGGCATCGTCCGTTTCCTTCGCATTTTCGACCAGCCGATCGGCAAGCCACCGCGCATCAATTTCTCGCTTTGACTTCGCAAGTCGCTCGATTGTCTCACGCGCCCACTTCACACCTGCGTCACGCGATGATGGCTGCAGCATTGCTCCGCGGAGCATTCGCCTGAATGAGGAACGCCAGACTTTTTCCTCGGGTGTTTCGTTGAGGGCTTCAAAATTCAGACAGGCTTGTTCGCAAAGTTTCACAATCTTTTGCGCAGTCTGTGTGTCGATCGTCGCTTTGTCTGGCTTGGTTCCTTCGACGATATCTTTCGCAGCACTCTTTGCGTTCGGCGCAATGCGTTGACTCTCTCGCACAAGCATGACCATCAATGCTCCAGTCACAAGAGAAGACTCCGAACATTTCGGCGCCATTGCAACCAGTTGGTCTGTCACCTGTCCAAAATATTTTTCGTTTTCTGCTGCAGTTGGCTTTGCTCCGAGAATCTTCGGTGCGGCTGCGATCGAAAGTTGGACGAACGCAATCGGTTCAGATGCAAATGCTTCGGCGGATTGTTTTATGGCAGTGCGCCATTTGGCTGGCCGAGCATCTGCAAGCGCAGTCCAGCGATCTTGCCATGCAGCAAAGTCCAAGGGAGATCGTTTGCACGCAATTTCGAGCACATCGTC
>CAMDEL010000184.1 GCA_945896765.1 Singulisphaera sp. GP187 | reverse complement strand
GCCGAAAGCAGCAATGTCGCAGGAATCATGCGAACTCTGCACGATTGTGGGCGACGTGGAATCGAAATCAAGCGCTTCAAAGGTCTGGGAGAAATGGAACCATTGCAACTCTGGGAAACCACGATGGATCCCGCAAGACGAGTCCTTCTGCGTGTCACTGTCGAAGCTGCGGCAGAAGCCAGCAAACTCTTCACCGTATTGATGGGTGAAAACGTAGAGCAACGACGTGCGTACATCGAAAAGCACGCGCTCGAAGTAAAAAATCTCGACATCTAATTTTTCTCGACTCAGCGTGCTGTTGCTGATTGACCTGCATCCACTTGTTGGGCTTGAGCAAATCCAAGCGCACGCAAATGGCAGGCATCGCATCTTGTGCATGGGCGACCATCACTCGTGGGGTCGTAACAACTGATTGTCACTGCGAAGTCCACCCCAAGTTCTGCGCCAAGTTTCACAATCTCGCACTTGGAAAGTGCAACCAGTGGTGCATGAATGTGAAACGCGTATTCACCTGCAGCAGTTGCTTCGACGCCAGCGCGTGTCGCAAGATTTGCCAGACGAGTAAACGCCGCAAGAAACTCTGGACGGCAATCTGGGTATCCAGAATAATCAACCGCATTCACTCCAAGTGCAATGTCGCTTGCGCCGCGCGATTCTGCAAGCGCCAATGCATAACTCAAGAAAAGAGTATTGCGCGCGGGCACATAAGTGATCGGAATCTCTCCGTGGGAGAGCGCGCCTTCACGATCTTTAGGCACGGCAATATCAGCGGTCAATGCACTTGCTCCAACAGCGCGCAAATCCATTTTCTGCACAAGATGCTCGATGACTCCACACTTCACAGCGACACGGCGCGCACATTCCAACTCGATTCGATGTCGTTGGCCATAATCGAAACTCAGCGCAATGCACTCGAAGCCCTCGCGCTTCATCCATGCAAGAACAACTGCGGAATCCATTCCCCCAGAGACAAGAACAACTGCTCGCTTCGCCATAAGTTTGAAGGGTATAGAAGGAACGGCGCAAATGCACAGTTGATTGACCGACGGCAGAACTGATGACCGCTAGGATCACTCCCATGAACGTTCTTGATCTTCGCAGTGATACCGTCACGCAACCAACGCCTGAAATGCGCATCGCAATGATGGCCGCACCGCTTGGAGACGATGTGCTCGGTGACGAGCCAACCGTGCAAGCGCTCGAGAGAAAAATTGCCCTGATGCTCGGCAAAGAAGCTGGACTCTTTGTGCCAAGCGGAACGATGGCGAATCAACTTGCGATTCGCGGACACTGTGAAGCAGGCGACGAGATCATCGCACACGGCGAAAGTCACATCATTCATTATGAAACTGGCGCCCCAGCTGCACTTTCTGGCTGCATGATTCGGCCGCTCGATGGACCTCGTGGAATTTTTAACGCCGAATCCGTCCATGCTGCGATTCGACATCGAGATATTCATTCGCCAAAATCCCGGCTTCTCGTCGCAGAGAACACGCACAATCGAGGTGGTGGATCGGTGTGGACTCTTGAGCAATTTCGCTCCGTCGCTGCCGCAGCACGCGAGCACGAACTCTCGGTCCATGTTGATGGCGCGCGGCTTTTCAATGCGTGTGTCGTTGCTGGATATTCACCGCGTGCATTCCTGGAATCTGCCGACACAGCGAGCGTTTGCTTTTCGAAAGGCCTCGGAGCGCCAGTCGGCAGCGCACTTGTTGGATCGAGCGCATTCATCGAACGCGCAAGGAGATTTCGCAAGATGTTCGGCGGCGGAATGCGGCAAAGCGGATTCCTCGCCGCAGCGGCGATCTATGCGCTCGACCACCATATCGATCGGCTGGGCGAAGATCACGCACGTGCGAAGACTCTCGCTGTGCAGATTGCGAAAATTGCTGGACTCACCGTCGATCCCCCAATCGATCAAATCGAATCGAATATGGTTTTCTTTTCCCTTCATGAGAAATATGGTGACGCGCGCGACTTCTGCGCAAAGCTTCACCAATTAGGCGTGCAAATGATTCCGATGGGAGCACGCCGCGTGCGGGCGGTCATGCATCTTGATGTACCAAACGATGTCATCGAGCGCGCAGTGAATGCATTGATACGTGCGACTTCGACGTGAACCAACACCCTTGAACTCTTTGGGCGCAATCTTCGATCTCGACGGAACACTTGTTGACACCTGTGCCAGCCACGAACTTGCGTGGCGCGCGCTGGGAGAATCTGTCGGCATTCCAGTCTCACAAGAATTTTTTATGCGCTTCTTTGGCAGACAGAACTCGCCAATCATTCAAGCGCTCTTTGAAGAGAATGGCCAACCTGCGCCCGACACGGCGACAAGCGAAATACTCGCCATACGCAAGGAAGATTCTTTTCGAGAACTCGTCGCCGAAAACTTTCCAATCATGCCGGGGACTTTTCAACTCTTGGATGCGCTGCATGCAAATTCATGGCGACTTGCGATCGGCTCGAGCGCTCCGCAAGTCAATGTCGATTTCATGCTTGGCTTGATGTCGAAACTGAAAACAAATGGCAGCGCGTCACCGTCGCAGTTTGATGCAATCGTGACTGGCGGTTGCGTTTCGCGAGGGAAGCCCCATCCAGATGTCTTCTTGGAAGCCGCGCGCCGGTTGCAATTGAGCCCAAATGCATGCGTCGTGATCGAAGATGCAGCTCCAGGCATCGAAGCAGCGCACAGAGCTGGGATGAAATGCGTCGCGCTCTGTTCTGCAGGACACACGATTGAAGAACTTGCCGCCGCCGACCTGATTGTCCACCACCTTGACGAACTCTCTCCTCTTCGACTTCAATCCCTCATCACACTATGAACGATCCACGATTCCAAATCCTCGCCTCGACCATTGTCAATCATTCCTGCCAACTGAAAGCTGGCGAAAACATTCTGATCGAATCCTTCGACATTCCCGAAGAGATGGTCATCGCTCTTGTCGAAGCCGCGCAGAAGGCAGGCGGAAATCCGCATGTCGAAATGCGCTCCACTCGTGTCTTGCGAACCCTGCAAGAAAACACATCAGTCGAAGGCATCAAGACGTGGGCGGAATGCGACCTGCACCGAATGACCAAGATGCAGGCGTATGTTGGCTTGCGTGGCGCGCACAATGCCAATGAAATGTCTGGCATGGCTGAGGCGCAAATGAAAATCGTTGGCGCGAATTATCAGAAGCCAGTCCATCTCGAACGGCGCGTCAAGCACACAAAGTGGGTTGTGCTTCGCTGGCCAAGTCCCAGCATGGCGCAACTTGCCAAGACAAGCACATCTGCTTTCGAGGATTATTATTTCCGCGTCTGCTGCGTGGATTATGCAAAGATGGATCGCGCGGTGCAACCACTTGTTGCACGCATGAAAAAAGCGGACCGAGTGCATATCAAAGGTCCAGGGCCGACCGATCTGAAATTCTCAATCAAAAATGTCGGCGCTGTCCCCTGCTCTGGCGAGCGCAACATTCCAGACGGCGAGTGCTTTACCGCCCCGATCCGCGACAGTGTCGAAGGCATCTTGCAATACAACACGCCAACCCTTTATCAAGGTTGCAGCTTTGCGAATATCCGCTTCGAATTCGTCAAAGGAAAAATCATCAAGGCGACTTGTGATGGAGATCAAGAAAAACTCAACAGTATCTTGGATTCAGATGAAGGCGCGCGATATATCGGCGAATTCAGTTTGGGATTCAACCCTGCCATCTTGACTCCGATGCAGGACACTCTCTTCGACGAAAAAATTGCTGGAAGCTTTCACTTCACCCCAGGTCAGTGCTATGAAGAGGC
>CAMDEL010000183.1 GCA_945896765.1 Singulisphaera sp. GP187 | reverse complement strand
GGGATTCTTCTTCCATACATGCCGCTCATTTGCCTTGTCGCCCTGATGGGGGCGGTACTGCAGGTTCATCACCGATTTGGTCCGACCGCTGCCGCGCCGATCATTCTCAATTTGATGATCGTGTTGACGAGTGTGGGGTTGGCACCATCTGTGATGCGACGAAGCGGTTTCGATCCACTCAACTCCAACACGCACATCACAATTGTCGCAATGAGTGTGTTGGTAGCAGGCGTCTTGCAATGGATCTGGAGTGTGTGGTCGCTTCGTGGACTTGAAATTCAACGCGGTGTGATCTGTCCCGAGTCACGACAAAAATTCATACTGGTCATTCGTCAAGCAATTCCCATGGCGCTTGGACTTGGAGTCTTGCAGGTCAACACTTTCGTCGATGGACTGATCGCAAGTTATCCAACGTTGATTGGTCCGACGATTTTTGGAATCGCATATCCGCTTCAAGAAGGATCGATGGCTTCGATTTCATTCGCGCAGCGACTGTATGAATTTCCTCTTGGAGTCTTTGGAATATCCGTCGCAACGGCTATTTTCCCGCAGCTTTCGCGCGAGGCAAACAATCCAGAGGCATTTCGAAACTCGATGGCGCGTGCCCTGCGTTTGGTGATGTTCATCGGATTTCCCGCAAGCATCGGCTTGATGTTGCTGCGCGTTCCACTGACTGCAACAGTGTTTCAAGGCGAATCGTTTTCCCCAGAAGACACCGAGCGCGTCGCAACAATCTTGCTGGCGTATGCGCCTGCGATTTGGGCTTATAGCGCCAACCAAGTTTTAACCCGAGCGTTTTATGCTCGTGGCGAACCGATGAAGCCAGTCATGGTTGCGATGAGCATGGTGGTGCTCAATTTCATTCTCAACATCACGCTCATTTGGACTCCGCTCAGGACGGCGGGCCTCGCGCTCTCCACCGCATTCTGCGCAATCCTGCAAATGATCATCTTGCAAAGATTGCTCGCGCACCACGTTGGACCGATGATCACTGGCGACGTGCGCACAAGTTGGTTGCGCTCGCTTCTCGTTTCCGCCGTGATGGGCGGCGTGCTTGCGGGAGCAATGATGTTCGCTCCAAGCGAAGCAAGTTGGCTGGTGATGGCCAGCGTGTTGATGGGAATGGTCATCCTCGGCGGCGGAACATTCTTTGTTGGCGCACGGATAATGCGAATGCCCGAATTACGCTGGGCGCTCGGGAAACAGTGATCAAACCGAATGCTGTCTCAACCTCCAGTTGCTGCAGGCTGGGCTACAGACTTGGTTGCAGGCTGGGCTGCAGGCTGGGCAGAAGCAGACGTTGCAATCGGCTTGAGCGAAATTGGATCGCGCATCGGCAATTGGATTGCGGGACCGAATTTTTCATTGAACTGCTCCATCGTTGCTCGGCCTTGCGCATCTCCCTTGGAAATATCTGACCACTTGCCAACAACAAGAATTGTCATATTTGAAGGCACGAGATATTTCTGTGCGACTATTTGGATGTCCTGTGGAGTCACAGCGCGAATCTTCTCGCGATAATTTTCCCAGTATCCAGCAGGTCGGTTCGTCCATTCGTCACTGACGAAAACGCCAAGCATTCCTGCTTTGGAAGCAAAGGTCGAAGGAAACGTTTCGATAAAAGAATTCTTCGCTGTTTCGAGTTCTGATGCGCTCACAAGTGTTGTACGCATTCGATCAAATTCTTCGAAGATCAACTTCGCGGCGAGCGCCACAGTCGGACTCTTGCTTTCGTATGCGGCTCGGAAAATACCGGGATAGAAAGCACCTGCGCGGAATCCAGTTCCTGCGCTGTAAGCCAGACCTTCGTCGCTTCGAACGCGCTGCATGACACGACTGGAGAATCCGCCACCGCCAAGAATTTCATTCATCACTGTGTATGCATAAAAGTCTGGATTTTCCCGCTGAATTGAGCGCAATCCGATTGTGACTTTCCCTTGGGGAATATCTTTCTCTACGAAATAAACGCCTGGTTTCATTTGGTGAGTCGGAGCAGTTGGCGGCGCAACCTTCGGACCTTTCGCCCAACCTGCCAACGCTTTTTCAAGAGTCGCAGGCATCGTCTTGGGATCGAAGTCGCCATAAATAGAGATGATCATGTTGCCAGGATAGAAAATCTTCGCAGCCATATCTTCCATTTCGTCATCGGTCAGCGCCTCGAGACCTGCGCCAGTTGGTTGGCGAGATTCGAAGTGATCCTCTCCATAAACGAGATATCCCCATTCGCGCGCACTGATGGAAGCCGCATCATCATTACGTTGCTTGAGTCCTTCCATCGCATCGCCTTTGGCAATCTTGAATTTCGCTTCATCGAAGCCTGGGCTTTTCAGAAGATCGATCAAAATCGCAAGGCTTGCATCAAAGTTGGACTTCAAGCAGTCAATCGATGCAGAACTATTCCAGTCGCCGCCGCGAATACTGAGATTAGTTGCCATGAATTCAAGATTCTCATTCACTTGATCTGCGCTCATCGTGTCGCTTCCGCCACTGCGCATCATTGATCCAGTCATTGATACCAATCCAGCGCGATCGGCAGGATCGAGATTGGCTCCGCCCATGCAAGTGATCGTCATATTTATGAGCGGAAACTCGCGCGTTGGCAGCATAAATACAGTCGTCCCATCGGAAAGTGTCGTTCGATATTCACTCGCCTTTGGCGGGGTGAAAGTCAACGGCGGATAGGTGATGGTTTCAGGGCGTGGGGGAATGGCCGCCCCAGCGAATGCGCTCGTTGCGAATGAAGCAGTGAGGATAATGGTCAATGAGTTCTTGATGATGTTCATATTTGTCTCCTGTTTTATGTTCGATGGAGTCTTGGTCAAAATCACTTTGCACCTCCAGCAGTTTCAAGTTGCGTAATGCGCTCGCGCATTTTACGAAGCATGAAATCGATCATGGGTTTCATTTGAGGAGGCACTTGAGCCGCCTGCGCCTCCATTTGGGTCATGCCTTCTTGCAGTCCCTTGAGATCAGTTTCCTTCATGAGTTGTGCAACCATCTGCTTTGCTCGTGCCTGCATTGGAGCAGGAAGCTTTGCAATCTCTGGATCCTCTTGCCCAGCATCAGCACCACTTGCAGCAGTTGCATTGCGCATGAATGTTGCAACAGATCGATTTGAGACATCGAAATACTTACGGGCAACGCGCTGAATATCCGCAGCGGTCACGGCTTGCAATTTCTTTGGACTTTCGTTGATTTCTTCCCAACCGCCAAGCGCTTCGGAAACCGCCATTCCGACAAGCAGACGGAAATTCGCCTGCAATCCTCGATAAGAATCGGCTGCAACTTGATTCTTCACTTTCTGCAATTCATTCTCGGTGACAGGTTCGTCTTGCAGGCGCTTCAATTGCGTGTACCACTCTTGCTCGAGTTGCGCAGGCGTTCCCTCACCTTTGGTTTCTGCGCTGAAGGCGAAGAATCCAGCGGTCTTGCGACTGTCTTGCTGAGCCGAAGTGCTCGAAGCGATCTGTGTTCCTTCAACCATCGACTTATACAAACGGCCCGTTCGACCGTTGAGGATCTGAGACATCATGTCCAGCGGATATGAATCTGCGTGGCGAAATGGAACTGTGTGATATCGAATTTCGACTTGCGGTTGGCAATCAGCCTGCGCATTCATTCGTTGTTCGGCCATCTGCTTGGCTTCGAGTGTGATGATCGCCGGTGGAGGAGTCGTCCCAGCTTGCAGCCTGGAAAAGTACGACTCGATCTGCGGCTTGATCTCGGCGGGCTTGAAATCGCCAACGATAAATCCAACGAGATTATTTGGTCGGTAATAAATGTTCCAAT
>CAMDEL010000182.1 GCA_945896765.1 Singulisphaera sp. GP187 | reverse complement strand
TTCATTCCCGACTGAGGATCATCTTGCACCCATGTCTCGTCCGCCAATAAATCGGCGTCGGCGATAATCACGATATTCGCATCACCGATGGTCGGACCAAATGCGCTGCCAATCGGCCCAGTGATTCTTGCCGCCAAGATGCGGCGCACGCCATCGGGTTTGCAATCCCGAAGCAACTGCTCGGCATCACCGAAAAATCCCAACTTCAAAGTCTGAATGAGCTGCGAACGATCACTCGAAAAAACAATTGGATCAATCTTCGGCGCAATCGCAGGATCGACATCCTTCGCCCGCTGAATCTCACCGACACTCTTAAAATTGATCGCTTCAAATCCGCTCACAAGCGGATCAGATTGATTGAGTGCATCACGAGTCAGGCTGAGCCACGCAAGATAATTCAACTCGCGCATCGTTCCGTCCTCGGTGGGCGTCTGAATGCGCGTGGTGTAATTCAAATCACCAACAGCCATATCGCGTGGAATATCCAAGCCCCACGCACGCAGCAGAGGAAAATCATAAGTTGTCGCAGAGACTTTCATGCCCATTTCACGCGAATCTGGGTGCGTATCTGTTTCAGCAAATGGGTCTGCGAGGACCAACAATGGATGACCGCCAACTGCCCACGCATCAATCGATCGAAGCATTGACTCGGACAACTTGCGCGGCTGCACCAACAGAAGTGCATCGATACCTTGCGGAAGCGCCACGGCATCCACAGGGATTTCAACAAGATCAAAGAGCTCGCGCATTTGCTCGATTACGAATGGGCGCGGACCAGCGGGAGCGGGCAAACCATTCTGCGTCATGCGTGGTGGTTGAAGTGGCATACAAGAAAGCAATCCAACTTTCGGTTTGGAAGTTCGACCGACCGTTGCAATGGCCTTGGAGACTTCATACTCGATGAATGAATCTCGTTCAGGTGCAAAGATAGGAATCGATTTCGTTCGGCCAGTCGGTCCAACTGCAACCACGCCCAAGATCGCAGTTGCTCCGCTGTTATTGACAGGCGTCACCACAAGCCCAGCGGCGCGTGCGTCATCTTCGCTTTCGCTGAAGGGTTGCGGATTGATGACGCGAATTTCCAACGAGCCCGCAGAGAGGTCGACAAGTTCTTCCAGATATTCCTCCACGCGCTGGGCGTGCGCACGAAGTTCTGGAATGTCAGCAATCGATTCTCTTGAGACATAAAAATCCAGTCGCACAGGTTCGTCAAGAGTCTTCAGAATTGCACGAGTTCCAGTGGAAAAACTGTAAAGGCCTTCCTTGGTGAAATCCACTCTCCATCCAATCAAACCAAATGCCGCGGCTGCATTGAGCGCCATCAACCCAGCCAGAATCAGCAAGATTGCCCCGATTCCGCTGGCTTTCTGTTTGTGCGAATTCATCGAGATCCCCTCCAATCAAGAAGGCGAGCATTGATCCACAGAAATGCAATGACCACCGAAACGGGATAGAGCAGATCACGCAGATCGAAGACTCCCCGAATGAGTGCGTTGAAATGCACCATAGCGCTCATCGCCGCGACCGCTTCGATGACCGCCTTCGGGGCCCACTGTGCGAAGAAATCCAACACGACTGGCAATCCGGTGAACAACAAAATGAAACATGCTGCGACACCAAGCACAAATGCAACCACCGCATTACGTGTGCAAGCAGAAAGACACGCACTGACAGAAAGCATTGTTGCGAAGAGCAATGCAGATGCGATGTATCCCGCAAAGATCACGCCATGATCTGGCGTTCCAAGCCAAGAAATCGTGATCCAAAGTGGAATCGTCAATGCGAGCGACACACAAGCAAACGCCCATGCAGCAAGAAACTTTCCAAGAACCATATCGCGTGTGGTCAGCGGAAGAGTCATCAAGAGTTCAATCGATCCACTGCGGCGTTCATCTGCCCAAAGGCGCATGCCAAGTGCGGGCATAAAGAAAAGTCCCAGCCATGGCTGCCACTGAAAGAACGAACGCAGATCTGCTTGACCGCGCACATAGAGTCCGCCCACTTGAAAAGTCAAGAGTGCCGCCATTGACACAAACATCACCAGAAAGACTGCGGCAAGCGGGGTCGAGAAATACGCAACGAATTCGCGGCGAAAAACACTCGCGGTGCGTGCGAATGCAGATGGGGTTGGTGGAGGACCTTCGCTCATCTTCTCGCCTTGCGAGATTGTTGACTGCCCGAAGTGGTCTTGGCAGAAGTAAGTGTGCGAAAAATATGATCGAGACGATTCTGACTGACTCCAGCAGGAACACGACTGTCAAGTTCCTTTGGCGTTCCATCAAAGACCATCATGCCACGATTGATAATCACAGCGCGAGTACAAACCGCTTCCACTTCTTCCAAGATATGGGTCGAAAGAATGATCGCACGATCTCTGCCGAGGTCGCGCACAAGTTGACGCACTTCGAATTTCTGATTGGGATCGAGACCATCGGTCGGTTCGTCCAAGATCAAGACGGGAGGATCATGCAAGAGAGCCTGCGCAATTCCCGTGCGTCGCTTGTAACCCTTAGAAAGAGTTTCGATGCGCTGACCACGACAAGGCTGGAGATGCACGCGCTCTATGGCAAGATCCACACGTGCCGCAATTTCCTTGCCTCGATATCCACGAACACGCGCCGAGAATGCAAGAAAATCTTCAACGCGCATTTCGGAATATGCCGGCGCTCCTTCTGGCAAATATCCAAAGTTGCGCTTTGCGCCAAGCGGGTCGAGAGCCAAATCGATTCCAGCGATCTTGATTGTTCCCGCATCAGCTTGGAGAAAACCAGTCAGCATGCGCATAGTGGTCGATTTACCCGCACCATTTGGCCCCAGAAAACCAAGCACTTCGCCGCGCGCGACGGAAAGATCAATCCCGCACACTGCTTCAAGGGAACCAAAATTTTTACGAAGCCCGATCGCTTCGATCAAAGCGGATTTATTTCCCACAAAAATTATTTTACCACGATGCAAGAAGAATCGTCAGATCGGTGCCATCAACAATGCCATTTCGATTGATGTCCGCTGTCGGATTGCTTGAATTCCAAGCGCCAAGCAAAATCGCAAGATCGACTCCATTGACAACGCCGTCATTATTCAGATCCGCTGGATTGGCTGCTGGCGGATTGAATGTCACGATCAACTGCGGATTATTTACGCCCGCTTGGCGAGATTCAAAGCGCTTGACCGACTGAAGTGTGACTTCGTTGCCCAGAACGCTCCACCCAAAGTTTGTTGTTGGCTGATTCACCCATTCTTGAACATCCGCCACCATTCGAGCGGTCGATCCCCAGACATACCACGCGACGCCAGTGACATTGGTTGAGGCCGATGCGACCGAACTGAATTGTCCTCCTAGAGTGGGCCAAGGCGACGAGGGATAAAATCGATTGATCCATGTTGCGTCGCCTGGTTGTGCAGGCGCGCCGCCACCGCCGAATGCGAATGATGCTCCTTCGCCCCAAGACAACGTTGATCTGCTGAGAGAGACGGTGTACGTCCCTCCTTGCGATTGGCTCATATAAAGTTTCAACTGCACACTCGTGATAACTGAACCAGCAGGAATAGATTGGAAATCAAATTGGATTAGGCCGCGGCGCAAAAAACCGCCGCCTTGATCCCCTACCCGCCCTGCATAGATGTTGTACGCAGCACCAAGTGCAAGTTGGCTTGAATTGTCTGAAATGAGGGTGGAATCTTTTACGCTGCCGAGCGTGATGGTTGTTGCGTGTGCGTTCAACCCAAAGCACATCAATGAGGTGGTCGCCAAAAACATCGACCGAAAACAGAATCGTTTCATCCCGTCCACCCCGCGAGCAATGCTGCAAGATCTG